>CAZGYS010000312.1:0-7621 GCA_964530305.1 uncultured Leptospiraceae bacterium | reverse complement strand
AAGGTATGCGGGCGATGGCGCGGGACATCGAGGAGATCAACCGGTCCTCCGAACAGATCTCGAGCATAGTCGAAATTATTCAGGATATTTCCGACCGGGTGGCCCTGCTCTCCTTGAACGCGTCCATCGAGGCGGCGCGCGCGGGAGAATACGGACGGGGTTTCGCCGTGGTCGCCGAGGAAGTCACGCGCCTTTCGGATAGTACCGCGCGGCAGATCAAGGACATCTCGGAGATCGTGGAGAAGAATCGCCTGCAGACCGATGAAGCCGTACGGCGCATGCAACTCAGTGAAAAGTTGTACGAGGAAGTGGCGTCGGCCATCGAAGGCGCCGTCGTGCTTTCGGACGCGGGGCGTGAATCGGCCGTGGAACATCAGGCTCCCGCTCGGGACGGCCTGCACGCCGTGGAGAACATCACGGACCTTATGCGTTCGGTGGCGACCGCCATGCAGGAGCAGACCCGCGTTTCGGACGAGGTAGCGGGTTCCATGTCCTCTTTGAGTGAACTGGCGGAGAAACTCTTCCAGGTTACCGAGGAAGTCCACGCGAACCTCAGCGAACTGGATCGTTTGACCGAACAGTTGGAAGGCAATCTGGGCAAACTCATTGTTTGAGCGGCGCGATGTTCATGGGACATAAGCGGGCGGAGTTACATTTCGGAAGCATCATGCACGTCTTTTATGGGGCCCGGACAGGAAAATACTGGATAAACCCGTAATAAAAACGGATACTGTCCGCGTCCATGCTCTCTCTTCCCGGCTATAAGATCACCGAAGAAGTCTATCAGAGCCGCCGGACGGTGGTGTATCGCGGGACGCGTATGTCCGACGACATTCGCGTCCTGGTCAAGCTGCTTCGCACTAAATTTCCTTCACCCCGGGACGTGGCCAAGCTCAAGCGCGAATACGAAATCGCCCGTGAACTGGACAGTCGGGGCATCGTGCGTCACTACGCCCTGGAACCCCATCGCAACGGACTGGCGTTGATCACCGAGGACTTCGACGCCGTCGCCCTCAGCGAATATCTGCGGACCAATCCTCCGGGGTTGGAAGAGTGTCTGAATATTTCCATTCGCCTGGCCGACGCGCTCATGGGCATTCACGCGGGCCATGTAATTCACAAGGACATCAAACCGCGCAATATCGTCATCAATCCCGAAAGCGGAGAAATCAAGTTCATCGACTTCGGCATCGCTTCGCGCCTCAGTCGAGAGACGACCAGCATGACCGTTCCCGGCAAGCTGGAGGGCACGCTGGCCTACATGTCGCCGGAACAGACCGGTCGTATGAATCGCGCCATCGACTATCGTTCGGACTTCTACTCCCTGGGCGCCACCCTGTACGAATTGTTTACCGGTCGGTTGCCCTTCGCCTCCACCGATCCCATGGAACTGGTGCACTGTCAAATCGCGCGTTTTCCGGAACCCCCGGAACACACCGCCCATGACGAACCTATTCCGCCCATGGTGGGCAAGATCATCGCGCGGCTCATGGCTAAAACGGCTGAGGAGCGCTATCGCGGCGCGCGGGGACTCAAGGCGGATCTGGAGGAATGCCTGCGGCGATTCACCGACACGGGAGACATCGAGGAATTCGAAACCGGACGCGAGGACTTTTCGGACGCGTTTCATATTCCCGAGAAACTCTACGGTCGGGAAAAGGAAATCGCCGAGCTCATGGATTCCTTCGACCGCGTGTGCGACGGTGAAGTACTGCTGATGCTGGTGGCGGGAATTTCCGGCGTGGGTAAGTCCGCGCTCATCAATGAAATCCAAAAACCCATCGTCACTCGTCGCGGTTTTTTCATCGCGGGTAAGTTTGATCAGTTCAAGCGGGACGTGCCCTACAGCGCGCTTATTCAAGCGTTGCAGGAATTGACCCGGCGAATACTCACGGAAGATAAGGACAAGGTCCTGGCCTGGAAGGATAAGCTGGTCGAGGCCTTCGGTCCCAATGGTCGCATCATCATCGACGTGATTCCGGAACTGGAATACATCGTCGGCGAACAAAACCCGGTGCCCGATTTGCCTCCCACGGAAGCGCAGAATCGCTTTAACCTGGTTTTCCAGCGTTTTATTCGCGCCTTCGCGCGGGCCGAACACCCCCTGACGATTTTCCTGGACGATTTGCAGTGGGCGGACACGGCCTCCTTGAATTTAATTCGCGTTCTCCAGGGCGACCCCGACGCGGGACATCTATTCTTTATCGGCGCCTACCGGGACAATGAAGTCAACGAGGTCCATCCCCTGTCGCTGGTCCTGGAGGAAATTCGTCGCTCCGGCGGAATCATTCGTGAATTGCAATTGCTGCCGTTGAAACTCGGCGATGTCTATCGCCTGACGACGGAGACCCTGGGTATCGCCCCCGCCGCGCCGGACGAGATCGAGCTGTGGACGGCGGAATACACGCGCGTCGCCAATCAACAAAAGGAAATCAAGAAGGCGGGTCGGAACCCCAACTCTTTCGCTCCCCCGCCGCCCACGGAAGAGGCGGGTCTTCTGCCCGAAGGCGCGGAACTTTCCGAGCAAATTTTCAAAAAGACGGACGGAAATCCCTTCTTCGTCAATGAGTTCCTGAAGAATCTATATCAAGAGGGTCTGGTCAATTTCGACGGCAAGGCCGGGCGCTGGGTCTGGGACCTCAATCAAATCAAGGCGGCCGGCATTACGGCGGACGTGCTGGAACTCATGGTCGCCAACCTGGGCAAACTCCAGGCGGAGAGCCGCGAAATACTCATGCAGGCGGCCTGCATGGGCAACCAGTTCGACCTGGGCATGCTCGCGCTCATTCGGGACGAAGAGCCCACCGAAACGGCCGGGGCCCTGGATGAGTCGCTTCGCGCCGGAATCATTCTGCCCCGGGACGACGGTTACAAATACATCGCCGCGGGCGGGGAAAACGGCAAGCGCCCCAGCGTCATGTACAAGTTTCTGCATGACCGAGTGCATCAAGCGGCCTATTCATTGCTCGAGGACGATGACCGCGCCGCCCTGCATCTGGAAATCGGCCGTCTGTATCTGAAGCGTATGTCCGAGGTCGAGCGCGATGAGCGCCTCATGGACATAGTCAATCATTTGAATCGCGGGCGCGATTTTATCCTGGAGCGCGAAGAACGCATTCGCCTGGCGCGTTTTAATCTCAGCGCCGGGCGCAAGGCCAAGGATTCCTCGGCGTATGAAGGCGCGCTGCGATTGTTCGGCATCGCCATGGACCTGTTGCCTCCCGGCGCGGCGGACCAGTACTACGAGCTCTACATGGCCGTGCACATGGAACTGGGCGAAACCTATTACATGAATTCCAATCCCGGCGTCGCGGAGAAACACTTTCGCGTGATTCTGGATACCGCCCGCACCGGCCTGGAAATGCTCAAGGTTTACGAAATCAAAATCGCCGTATCCACCGGGCATGGACAACTCCAGGAAGCCGTGGAGATCGGTCGCGAAGCCCTGGCCGCCCTGGGAGTGAAATTACCGGCGAAACCGCGACGAGCCGCGATTCTGTCGGAACTATTACGCACGAAGAAGAACATGCGCAAGCGCAAGCCGGCGGATCTGGCCGACCTGCCGGTCATGGAAGACGCCAACTTTCGCGCGCAAATGCGACTCTTGATGCACATCGCCATGCCGGCGTTCTTGTTGTCTTCACGGCTGTTTCCCCTGGTGGCCGCGCGCATGGTCAATCTGTCCCTGAAGCACGGCAATAGTGAACCCTCGTCCTATGGTTACGCGGCCTACGGGCGTTTGCTGGCCGGTGAGCTGGGCGATTACGGCCTGGCCGATGAATTCGGGCGACTGGCGCTGGACCTGGTGGAAAAGATGCGGGCTCGAGAACTCAAGTGTCGGGTCTATTATCTTTACGCCGCCTCCATTCAACACTGGAAGCATCACGTAAATGAAAAAGCCGAACTGTTTCAGCAGGCCTATGTAAGCGGCATGGAAACGGGCGACTTACAGTACGTCTCCCTGTGCATTTTTCAAATGAACAGCATGGGCCTGTGGTGCGGCACGAAGAGTTTGCGTCGCGTCAATGAGGACATGGAGAAATACAACAATGCCCTGCATCTGACCAATCAAGTCTACTCCATCGCCTTGAACGGAATCTCCTGGCAGTATATTTTGAATATGCAGGGCGGTACGCGAAATCGCTCCCGTCTGGCCGGTGAGAAGTTCCATGAGGATGATTTCCTGGACGATTGGCGCGATTCGGGAACGGCCAACGGCCTCTACTACGTCTATTTCGCCAAGACCATGCTGTCCTTGTTGTTTCGCCGGGGCAAGCAAGCGCGCGAATTCGCCGACAAGGCCCTCGAATATTCCTCCGCGGTCATGGGTACGATCAATTCGGCCCTGCTGAATTATTTTCATTCCCTGGGAATACTGTCCGAAGTCCCGGAGCTCGGCATACGGGAGCGCAAGAAAGCCCTCAAGCGCGTACGCGATAACCAGAAGCGCATGCGCGATTGGGCCGCCGCTTGTCCGGAAAATTTCGAGCACCGCTTGCTGCTGGTGGACGCGGAGACCGCGCGGGTCAACGGCGATCACGGCGGCGCCCTGAAGCTCTACGACGCGGCCGTCCAGGCCGCCGCCCGGCACGGTTTCCTGCTGGACGCGGGGCTGGCCAATGAGCTGGCGGCCCGCTACTACCTGGCCCAGGACAAGAATCGCTTCGCTTCCATCTATCTGGCCGAGGCGCGGGCGGCCTACTCCCATTGCGGACTGACCGCTCTCGTCAGTGAACTGGATAATCGCTTCGCGCCGCTGTTACGAGGCATGCCGGCTGCCGCCGCTCTTCGGACCGTTCAAACCCCCGACGGCGAAGACGATGAACCGGACGGACTTTCCACCATGGAAACGGTGAGCACCACGGCATCGACCGCCACCCATGAGTCCTCATCATCCGTTCTGGACATGGGCACGGTCATCAAGGCGTCCCAGACCCTTTCCGGGGAAATTCACCTGGACAAGCTGCTGGAAAAACTCATGGGCATCGTCATGGAAAACGCGGGCGCGCGCAAGGCCGTGTTCATGATGGAGGACGCCGGACGTTTCATGACGCAGGCCCGGGGCGAAGTCGACCGGCCCGTCCAGGTATTGCAAAACGAACCCGTGGAGGAATCCCACGACGTTCCCATTTCGGTGGTGAACTACGTGGAACGGACCCGGGAAAACGTTGTTTTGAATGATGCGGCCCGGGAGGGCAATTTTCGTGAGGACGCCTATGTTCAGGAACATCGCGTTCGTTCGGTTCTGGCGGCGCCCATTATTTCCCAGGGCAAGCTGGTAGCGGTTCTATACCTGGAGAACAACACGACCTCCGGCGCGTTTACGAAGGAACGCCTGGAAGTGTTGAACATACTCACCGCGCAAATCGCCGTTTCGGTGGAGAACGCCCGACTCTACTCGGACATCGAGAACGCGCTGGAGAAGGAACGCATCGCGAAGCAAGCCCAGATAAAAATCAACGAGGCCATTCGAAACTTCGTGCCCGAGGATTTCATCAAGATCCTGGGACGCGACAATATCGTGGACGTGAAGCTGGGGGACAACATCCAGCGTCGCATGACGGTCCTCTTCTCGGACATTCGTTCTTTTACGAGTCTCTCGGAGCAGATGACCCCGGAGGAGAACTTTCGCTTCATCAATTCCTATCTGGGGCGCATGGGACCCATCGTCAGCGAGCACGGCGGCTTCATCGACAAGTACATCGGCGACGCCGTCATGGCGTTGTTTCCCGAACCCAGCCAGGCCGTGCGCGCCGGAGTGGACATGCTGGGCAAACTTCTGGAATATAATAAGGGCCGCGTGACGGCCGGTTATGATCCGGTTCGCATCGGTATCGGCATCAATACGGGTGAACTCATGCTGGGCACCATCGGCGAAGCGGGTCGCATGGAAGGGACGGTCATCAGCGACGCCGTGAATCTGGCGGCGCGCCTGGAAGGCCTCACGAAATACTACGGCTCTTCCCTCATCGTAAGCGGTGACGCGTTATTCGAGATGGAAGATCCCATGGAATTCAACGTGCGCATCCTGGACCGCGTGCAGGTCAAAGGGAAGAAGGATCCCGTTTCCGTCTTCGAGATTCTCAATGGAGCGCCCCCGGCCATTCGCGCCATGAAAATCACCACCAAGATGCAGTTTGAAAAGGCCCTGGCTCAGTACCAGTGCGGGAACTTCGCGAAGGCCTTGAGCGAATTTCGGGACGTGCGTTCGAAGCACCCGGGCGATTCCGCGGCGGGTCTATACGTGAATCGTTGCGAATACTTCATGGAACACGGAACGCCCGAGGACTGGGACGGTATCGAAGTCTTGACTGAAAAGTGATTCGCGATGTCGCCGGGGTTGTTCAGTGCAGTCCCGCCAGGAGAATGCGCAGGATGGAACGGGTCACGATACTTTTTTGCTTGCGGGTCTTCGCTTCCACGAGCTGGTTTTCGATCATGAGCGTCGACAGGCCGTGAATCGTGGACCAGAGCGCCAGCGCCGAGGATTCCGCTTTCCATTTCTTCTTGATGAAACCGGCGTTTCGTAGCTCGGTGATGATCTCCACCAGTTGACCGTAGGACTCTCGGGACGCTTGAGCCAGATCTGGATAGGGTTCTCGATCGGCGATCTCCGAACCGAACATGATGCGCAAATAATCCGGATTGCGCACGGCGAAGTCCACATAGGCCCCGCCCGCTTCCAGCAGCAAGCGACGATGATTGCCGCCCGCTCTGCGGCGGGCCGCGTTTACTTTGCGCACCAGCTTCTTGAAGCCTTCCTCGGCGATGGCCGCCAGCAGCGCTTCCTTACCGGAAAAATGGCGATAGGGCGCTCCCGTGCTGACGCCGGCCAGGGCGGCCGTCTTGCGCAAACTTAGATTGTGAACGCCCTCTTCCGCCAGAATTCGGGTGCCCGCCCGAATCAACGCATTGCGTAAATCGCCGTGATGATAAGAACGTTCTTCCAGGGTTCGGCCTCGGAAAGCGACTCTTCGAGGCGTGCTCGGGAGGGCAAGAAGTTTCTTGACGTAGGCGCCCGGGTTTCGTTTTCTGACGAAGAAATGTAAGCGCCGCTTACATTGTCCAGGCTTCTGAATTTAATCGTGGGGGAATAAGATGGTACTCGTAGGAACGAAATACAAGAAAGCGAAAATTGCTCCGACATACGACGCAATCGTGATCGGCTCCGGCATGAGCGGTCTTACCGCCGCCGCCCTCCTTTCAAAAGCCGGCAAAAAGACCCTGGTGCTGGAACAACATTACACCGCCGGCGGCTTTACTCACAGCTATTTGCGGAAGGGGTTCGAATGGGACGTGGGTGTGCACTACATCGGAGAAGTGCACAAGAAAAACTCGCCCATGCGCCGGGCCTTCGATTTCATTTCGGAAGGGCGATTGGAATGGGCCGAAATGGGAGAAGTCTACGACAGCATCATCATCGACGGAGATCGCTATGATTTTCGAGTCGGCCGCAAACGCTTTCGGGATGATCTGGCGGCGCGTTTTCCGGGGGAGGAAGCCGCCATCGACGCCTATCTGCGCAAGGTGGATATCGTTAACAACATCACCATGCCCGCTTTCGTAAGCGATAAAATGGCCCCCGGATTCATGAACGGCGCCTTCAGCGGCCTGGCCGGGG
>CAZGYS010000311.1:0-7624 GCA_964530305.1 uncultured Leptospiraceae bacterium | reverse complement strand
CGGGTCCTCGGCGGGACTACCGGCAGTGCCGTCCCCCCGGGCAACCGCCGCGCAAGTCTCGAGGAGCTTCGCGAAGGCGCGCTTGAGCCCCTGGCCCGGCTCCACCGGTCGGCCCGCTTGCACCGCCCCGATGGCGCTTTGAATTACCAGGCGAGCCAACTGTTGCCCCGCGTCCCAGCGATTAAAAGCGTCCGAATCAGCTCCCAGAAGAAACGCCAGACTTTCGGGAGAGCGGGCATGGTCCAATTTCACGGGAGCGGAAAAATCCCGGAACAGCGAAAGCTCGGGTTTCTCCCCCACGTCGCGAAAGACGAATTCCTTCTCGAATTCGTCCAGATGCAAGACGACCTGGTGCTCATCGTCCACCGCGGGGCGATTTTCGTGACCTTCCACCTTCAAGGGCATGTCGCGCCCCTGGCCGTCCAACAGCGCCACGCGCGCCGGCAACAACAAGGGCTCCTTGCCGCCGTGACTCTGGGAAAGGGTCAGGCGATACACGCGCTCCTGGGCATCATAGTCTTCGCGTACGCGAATGAGCGGAGTGCCGGCGTAATCATACCAGCGCTTGAAGCGCTCCAGGGAAAACCCGGAGGACTTCTCCATGGCCAGCACGAAATCATTGGTGGTTACGGCCCGGCCGTCGAACATTTCAAAGTATAGATCAATCCCCCGGCGAAAAGCCTCCGTGCCGATCAAGGCGTGAATCATGCGAATCACCTCGGCGCCCTTCTCATAGACCGTCAGCGTATAGAAATTGTTAATCTCGAGATACTCCTTGGGCTGAATGGGATGCGCCATGGGCCCGGCGTCCTCGGGAAATTGAAGTCGCCGTAGATCCGAGACGTCCTTGATGCGCTTCACGGCGGCGCTGGTCATGTCCCGCGTGAAGCACTGGTCCCGGTAAACCGTCAGGCCTTCCTTCAAGGTAAGCTGAAACCAATCGCGACAGGTAACGCGATTCCCCGTCCAGTTGTGAAAGTACTCGTGAGCGATTACGCCCTGGATGCGTTCAAAAGCTTCGTCCGTGGCGGTGGCCGCGTCCGCGAGAACCAGTTTGGCGTTAAAAATGTTCAGCCCCTTATTCTCCATGGCGCCGAAGTTGAAGTCCTCCACGGCGACGATCATGTAGATATCCAGATCGTATTCCAGGCCGAAGGTTTCCTCGTCCCAGCGCATGGATTGCTTCAAGGATTCCATGGCGAAATCGCAGAATTGCTCATTGCCTTTGTCGACGTAGATCTCGAGGGCGATTTTGCGGCCGGACATGGTGATGAATTCATCGCGAACCACGCCCAGGTCCCCGCCCACCAGCGCGAACAAATACGTGGGCTTCGCGAAGGGGTCCGTCCATACCGCGCGATGCCGTCCGCCCGGAAGGTCTTCGCGCTCCACCGGGTTGCCGTTCGACAACAGCACGGGAAACTTATCCTTATCCGCGATGATCGTGGTCGTGTATTTACTGAGCACGTCCGGTCGATCGATAAAATACGTAATGCGACGAAAACCCTCGGGCTCGTTCTGGGTGCAGAACATGCCGCCGGACATGTACAATCCCTCGAGCGCCGTATTCTCCGCGGGGGCGATGACATTGGTAACGCTCAGGGTGAAGGCATCCGCCGGAGGCGATGGGATGGTCAGGGTCTTGTCGGTTAGCTCGTAATCGCCGGCGGCCAGTTCCTTGCCGTCCAGAACGACCGACTCCAATCGCATGCGCTCCCCATTGAGTACGAGAGCGCCGCCCCCTCCCTCCGGGTTCCGTTTGAAACGCATTTCGTTCACGACCCGGGTGGCGTCGGGCGATAGTTCGAAGGTCAATGATACCTCGGGTATGAGCCAGGCGGGGGGAGCATAGTCCTTGAGTTGAATCGCCGTGCGCGACTCCTGCATGCTTTCGGATTTTACGATGTCCATGAATTCTCCGGTTGAGAGCGGTAGTATTTAGTTTCCGTGAAAAAACCGGCGGGAAGGCCCGACGTCAAGTTAATTGGCGCGAATTGATTGTCTCCCCGCCTCCGTCGGACATCCTGTCTCCGGATGACCATGCTCAAAATCGCCGTTTTCGACCTGGACCAAACCCTGTCGGTCCGCCACATGTGGAACGAACTGGGCTACCATCGCCGGGGTTTGTCGGACCTTCTCTCCATGAGCCGGATGACATGGATCCAGGAGCAGGGCGGCCCGGAGGAGTTCCTACCGGAAAAACTCACCGGGCTGTTCCGGGACCTGCGGGACGACGGATTTGAGCTGGGCCTGGCAACGTACAATAAGCGCCACGTAGCCGAGGCCTTCCTGGAAGTGTTTGAGTTCCGACAATTTTTCCGGGAAGACTATATTATGAGTCGAGATGACGGCGGGCCCAAGTCGGAGCACTGGATCAGGATTCTGCAAGCATCGCCGGCGGAGCGCTTTCGAGACATTCAGGGCGTCTACTACGATGATTCCCTGACCGAGTGCCTGGAACTCAAAAAGCTCCTGCCCCATTTTCAAATCCACCACGTGCAAAAATCGCTGGCTTCCCCGGCGGCCCACACCCGGGAAATTAAGGGCTGAATCGCCCTAACATAAACCTAACATGCAAATTCGCGGCCCAAACTTGCTAACTCAATTTTAACCCGATTTTTATCGTATTTCACGCGGACCGAGCTTGCCGGCTTCGTCTATTAGTGTATACTGACGGACAGCAAACAGCTCAAACCAATACACGTCTTCGTCTTAACTGAATTATTTCTCCAATGGTTTGAAAAGCGGTAAAATAGACTCGGGGCCGGGAGAGTATCCCGGCCTTTTTTTGTACCTTCTGCTATTTCCCGCTCCGCGCGGCGTCGCTTGAGTCGGCTAGCCTCCGTTGGCCGCTCCGCGTGGCGTCACTTGAGTCGGCTAGCCTCCGTTGGCCGCTCCGCGTGGCGTCGCTTGCGCGAAATCATTTAGCCGGCTATTTGGTTTCGCCTTCGCGCAGGAAGTCAAGCTGACTGGAAGGCTTCTCGGCCAGCACTTCGAAATTGACCGAGCTGTAGGCCACCCCGCCGTAACCGAAGCGGCAGGTGGAATGGTCGGACGAGGTCAGCTTGCCGAAGGCGATGGCACCCTGGTATTTCACGCGACACGCATAGAAGAACTCCTTGGTAAACTTATGGGTGGCGGGAATCTTTCTACGGGGCTCCATGTTCACGTCGGCATCGATGACGCGCCAATTGCTCCGGTCGATTTTCGCGGCGGCCCCGTTCACCGGGATCCAGCGCGGTTCCTCCTCCAGCACGAGCACGGCATACTCCGGCGCGCGCAACTCCCGACCGCCCCGGGCGTAATTGCACGCGCCGTAGACGGGACGAATTTTCCCGAAGACCACGAAGTCGTTGAACTCCTCGCGACAAAAATACAGCGGCTTGCCGTTGTAGTCCTTACCGCCCACCATGGCGCCCTTCGGGATTTCGCCGCCCTTCGCCACGCGCCAGTAACGCGTACGTAAATTGTAAGTAAGCCAGTGCTTGCGCGATTTCAAACCCCGGCCCTTGCGCCAGTAAGCCAGCGCGCCCTGAGTGTCCTTGAGGCGAATCAAACAATCGCCTATGCGGCGATAAGAAGCCGCCAGGTACGCGTGGGGCTTGCCCTTGAAGATCTTGCGATAGGCGCGCACATTGCGCTTAAAATACGGCAAGGCTTGCGCGTACTTCTTTTGCTTGTAATACACCAGACCGATACTCGTATAATTGATGGCCCGGGAAAGATTTTCCGTCTTGCCCAGCACGCGAGCATACACCTGGTCCGCTTCCAGCAAGAGCCGCACCGAGTCGTCGTAACGTTTTACATCGCGATAGTAAACCGCAAGAGCACTCAAGCGACGCGCCGTAAAAAAATGTTTCAAGCCGTAGTGTTTCTTGGCCAGTTTCAAGGCGATGCTCGCGTTGGTGATGGCACGCTTCATTTTCCCACGCTTGGCTTGAATATTAGCCAGGGTCCCGTGGACGGCGAGCACGCGACGGTCGTCCGGACCGAAGATGCTCCGGGTTATGTTCAAGGCCCGTAGAACCTCCTTTTCCGCCGCGCGCAACATGATCCGACGATCGCTCTTCGTTTTCGCGTCCCGCGAAGCCAGCATGCGGCCCCAGGCCACACTGGAAAGATAGTCCGCCGCGCGGGGATGTTCATCGCCGTAGGCCTTACGAGCCTGCACCAGACCATTCAACAATGAACGCAGGCCGGCCCGGCGGTCATTGAGACCGGAGTTGACCTGCGACTCGAACCAGTAGGCACGCGCGATGGAATCGGGGTTCTTGGACTTTAGCGCCAACTCCAGGGTCCGAGCCACTACGGGTTTCGCGTCGGCGAAGCGCGAAAGAGCCAGCAAACAATTGGAGTAGATGGCCCAGGCATTTAAATAGTCGGGGGCTTTTTTTACCAGCACGCGCGCCGGGGTCAGGCACTGGCGCGGCTTTCCGGCCTCCAACAGGGAGCGCGTGAGGCGATACTCCTTCAAGACGTCCAGGTCTTTCGCCTGCCGAATCACCTTGCGTATGCGTTCCTTTTCGACTTCGGTCAGCTTGACGCCGAATTTATCCACGAAGTCCCGAACGACGCTGATCTGGTAGTCGTAGAGTTTCTCGAGATCGTCGGCCTGAATCACCCGGGTAACTTTGTGGAGTTGGCGTTGATTGTAAGTATTGGTCAGGGTCAGCTGGATTTGAACGCGCGAACCGATTTTGGAATAACCGCCCTTGAGGTGATACTTTGCATCCTGCCTGCGCGCCGTGACTACGTGAAAGCGAGGAATACTCTGAAAAGAATCCTCCAGCTTGTGGCGCATGGTACTGGAAAGAAAAGCGTAGTCATCCTCTCCCGTCCGGTCCTCGAGATCATATATACCCAGGGTTCGCGGGCCGTCGTCGGAACCGCGGCGACGCAGGTCCTCGGGACGGGGCTTCGCCGTCGCGAAACCGATGATGCTGTTGCGAGCGCTTACCACGCCCCGGGCGCTTTGCGAATATTCCGTTCGACCGGAGAATACCCGCGCCAGCTCCGCGCCCGTCCCCACGCGCACTTTGCCGGATTCGCGCACCAGGGCCTGAATAAAAATCTCATCCGCCGCAAGCACCGAGACGACGAATCTGTTTTCGCGGGCTTCGCGCAGGTCCCGATATTCGCCCCCCAGCACGGGCCGCGTCAGACGCTTCACTCGCAGCCCCTTTAAGATCAACTTGAAGGAAACCTCTCCCTGGTAATCGCGATTAAAACCGATTCCCGGCAACGCCGCGCCGACGCGCTTCGCCTGTTTACGATCAAAAACGATTACCCGGTCTTCGCCCGGCCCCGAGGGCGAACTTTCCTTGCCGCGCCAATACCTGGCGCCGAAGACCTGGGAGCTCTCCAGGCCGGGACGCAGCGAATAACCCAGCAAATTTTGTTCCGCCGAACGAAAGGTTAAAAATACACGATGCCCCAGCAGACGCGTGGGAAAGGGATTGGTCGGATCCGCGGTAAGAGTCGAAGCCGCCGACGAATTCGGCGCGACTTTATCCGCCGTGCACGCCAGGGCCGGAAACAATATTAAGAGAAATAAAACGCGCGGCATGGTTCGCCATGAAATCACGGCTCGACGATCTCCGCGAGCACTTCGTACCTGGCCGAACCATAGGCCACGCCGCCGTAGCCGAAACGACAGGTCTCGGTTCGGCCTGGTCGCACCTGACCGATGACGGTACTGCCCTGGTATTTCGCGCGACACAGATACAGGAAAGCGTCCTGCTTTTTCTTGCCCGCCCTGGTCTTGTCCCCCGTGCCCTTCGTCTCTTTCGGATAAAAGGCGACATCCACGATACGCCAGTCGTTTTCCATGGCGCCGTCCTCCACGGGCCGCCACACCGGCTTGTCCGGGAGAACCAGCACCTGAAACTTCGCGGCCCGCATTTCTCGGCCGCCGAAGGCGTAGTTGCAAGCACCATAGGCGGGACGCGTTTTTCCGAAATAGACTTCTCCATCCACCTCGACGCGACAGGCGTATAGAGGTTTGCCGTTGTAGTCCGGACCGACTACCGACGCCCCTTGCCCGGGCGCGCCTTGCGGCGGCGCTCCCTTCACGGGAGCTTGCCAGATGGTTTCGCGCAGATGCCGCCCCAACCAGCTCATCTTTTTATGGAGTCCCCTGCCCAGACGCCAGTGGCGAAGGGCGCCGCGAATATCGTTTAACTTCATGAGCGCGTTGCCCACCCGGCGATGGGACGAATGCACGTAGGAGTGTTCCTTCACATGGCCGAACATCTTCTGATAAGCGCGCAGATTCTTGAGCCGCCACTTCAGGGCTTCCTTGTAGTTCTTTTGCTGATAATGCAGAATGCCCAGGCTGGTATAATTCACGGCTCTTTGCAGGGTAATGTCGTTCCCCAGGGCCCGCGCGAAAACCTTCTCGGCCCGTAGAAAAAGTTCCAGCGCTTCGTCGTAGCGTTTCTGCTTGCGATAGTGCGTCCCCAGATCGTTCTTGCGCCGTCCCGTGAACGGATGACTGAGCCCCAGGTGTTTCTTCGAAAGTCGCAGGGACATGGCCGCGTTGGTGATGGCGGCTTCGGGTTTCTTCAGGCGCATTTGAATATTGCCCAGCCCGCCGTAGGTGGGAATCAGACGCGCGTCCTGGGGCCCGAAATGACTCTTGATAACATTTAGATTATAAAGATAATCGCTTTCGGCGCGCTTGAGCATGGCCTGCTTCTCGGCCGGGGTCTTCGCTTGCCGCGCGGCCAGATAACGCCCCCAGCCCACCACCGTGTGATAGTCGGCCGTGCGGGGGTGGGAATCGCCGTAGGCTTTTTTTAAAACGGCCAGGCCCTTTTCACGACTGGCCAGACTACCCGCGCGGTCGTTCAAACCCACCAGCAACCAGCCCTGAATTTTATAGGCTTGGGCCAGGGCGATTGGATTATCCGCCGCGACCGCCAGTTTCAGGGCATGGGCGACGATGGGCCGCGCCGACTTAAAGCGCGAAAGCTGAATGGTGCAATTGGCCCGCAGCAGCCAGGCGTCCAGGTAGCGTTCGTCGCGTTCCGTGAGAGCGCGCGCGGCGGTTTCGCATTTCTTGAAAGCGCCTTTTTCGAAATGCTCTCGCGCCAGGCGATATTCCTTGAGCCGATTCAGATCACCGGCCTGCTTCACTGCCGACGTGAGCCTTTGCTTGTCCTTGGCCTTGAGTTCCACGCCGAACTTGCGGGCGAAGTCCTTCACCATGGTTAATTGGTAGTCATAGAGGCTGTCGACATTGTCGACCTTGACGGCCCGGACGACCTTGTGCACCAGTTTTTGATTATAGGTATTGCGCAACCCCAGTTCAATCTGAACCCGGGAACCGATCTTGCTGTAGCTGCCCTTGAGATGATACTTGGCCGAATCCTTGCGTTCGGTGACCACGTGAAATTTCGGCAGGCTCTGAAACGCCTCTTCCAGCTTGTGTCGCATGGTGCTGGACAAGAACGCGAAGTCCGGATGTCCCGTGCGATCCTCCAGATCGAAAACACCCAGCCGCCGATAGGTTTCGCCGCCGGCGCGTCGCGCGAGATCCGTCGACGAGGGTTTCGAAAGGACAAAACCGATCAATGCGGTGCTGGGCCACTTGCTCGGTAAGGAGTTGGGCCGTACCGACGCC
>CAZGYS010000310.1:0-7640 GCA_964530305.1 uncultured Leptospiraceae bacterium | reverse complement strand
GCCTATAAAATGGCCGGCAAGTACGTGGACGTGATCACCGAGCGTCTCATCACGCTGGAAGAGATCATGAATCGCGTGAACCCGGACGACCTGGCCGCCGAGCTCCAGGAACCCATCGAGAACGCCATCGACCATCTCGTCCAGGAAGCCGGCAGCGAACTCTACCCCCAGCTATGGAAGATGTTGCCCGACCCCGTGCGTCAACGCATCATCGACGACGCGCGCAAACAGGGCCCGGACGCCGTGCGGGGAGCCTTCGAGGACATCCGCGAACGCATTCACGATCTATTCGACATCAAGGGTTTCGTGCTGCGCAATCTGACCGGCGCGAACACTTCCCTGCTGGTGGAAATGTTCCAGCGCGTGGGCAAGCCCGAATTCAAATTCATCGAACGCTCCGGTTTCTATTTCGGTTCCGGCCTGGGCATGATTCAAATCGCCGCGTGGCTGCTCTATCCCGAGTGGTGGACCCTGCCCATCCAGGGCGTCATCGTGGGTTACGCCACCAACTGGATGGCGCTGCGCATGATCTTTCGCCCGCTGCGGGAAAAGAAGTTCGCCTTCATTCGCTACCAGGGACTTTTTCTGAAACGCCAGGACGAGGTCTCGGCCGAGTTCAGCAAGCTGGTGGCCACCGAAATCCTGACGCCGCCCAAGATCATCAATGAAGTTCTATACGGCCCGGCCGCGGACACCCTGCTCGAAATTATTCAGAAGCACGTGAAGGAAGCGTTTGATCGCGTGACGGGCATGTCAAAGCCCATCCTCGTTTTATCGGTGGGCAACAAGAAGTACGAGGAAATCAAGAATCACATTCTGGAAAGCCTGCAAAAGGAATTGCTGAACGCCTCCGGGCAAGTCAGCGGCTTTCTGCAGGCGAACATGGACCTGGCGAGCATCATGACCGAACGGATGCAGATGCTGACGCCCGAGGAATACGAGAACGTCCTGCGCTCGGCGTTTCAGGAAGACGAAATTCTCCTGATTATGATCGGAGCGGGACTGGGAGCGGTGATCGGAACGCTGCAGGCGATGTTGATGTTGTTTGGTTGAGGGAAAGTCGAAGGGTAAGAGGGTCTAAGGGCAAAAAGGTCGAAGGGTACGCGACCAGAAGACTCGACGCCTTTGGACCCTGAACCCTTAGACCCTTTGCCCCTGAGCTCAATCTTCCTCGAAAAATTCGATGGCCTCGGACTCTTCCCCGAATATCAAAAATTGATCGGCGAGCTGGATGTAATTGAGGAGATCCTGGATACTCTTTTGTAGATTACTGAGAACGAAAATACCGTTATTTTCCTGGTAGAGGGCCAGGCTGGAAACGAGGGCCCCGATGCCGGATGAGTCGACGAAGGGCACCTGACTCAGGTTCATGACGACTTTTAAGTGGCCCTTATCCAGGGTGTCCTGGAGATACTTGGAGAGAACGGGTGCATTGTAGAGATCAATCTCAGCCTCGATATCCAGAATGACTACTTCACCGTTTTTTCTTTCATCAATTTTCATAGTGGCCCTCGGCGGAATTCCGGGCGACGCCGGACGGTCCGTCTGTGTATGATAACAAAGGGCTCCCCGATGGGAAGCTAAATTGCGAGTTCTAACTTTATCTAAATCTAAATAGTACCCGGGCCTCCGGAATCGCAACCGGAAAAAGGCTTGCGGCTAGCCCTTATGAGGGCGATCTTCAAGTGGGATGAAAATTCGCTCCAAAATGATTCTCCTGATGTCGGGCGTGGTCTTTCTGAGCGTAATTCCCCTGTCCGTGATCATGCTCTGGAAGTATCGCGCGGTCCTCGAGGAAAAGACCTTCGAAGTCTGCCGGAATCTCGGAAGCAATATCTCCAACCTGGCCCGGGAGGAGCTGCTCATCGATGAAACATATGACGCAACCAGTTCCGCCATGGGCCGCCTCCAGCGCTCCAAACTCTACGGCCTCCACGATACTTACATTCTGAATTTCGACGGGCGCATCGTGGCCGACTTGCGGACGTCTCGGGTGGGGCGCGCCGTCGGCCCCAAAGACCTGAAATACTTCAGGTCACTCAAGCAATTACGGCTGACCGAGGATCCGGGCACCGCCGGTCCCCAGGGCGACCGGATGGAGATCCTGCGATTTTCCTATCCCATATTTATTAAGTCCTTCGCCGGCCGAGAAATGCGCGTGGGCACGGCCGTCTTCGAATTCAACAAGGAACAAATCTACCAGCCGGTGACCGAGCTGACGAACTACATTATTATTGCCACGGCGATTCTACTGTTGCTGGGGCTGGTCATCGGGCTGTTGAGCTCCATCTTGTTCGCCGAGCCGGTGCGGGTCCTGTCCCGGGGCGCGGCGGTCATCGGCGGCGGGGATCTTTCGCACAGAATCGACATCAACCAGAAGGACGAGCTGGGAGACCTGGCGCGCAACTTCAATCGCATGGCGGACGAAATCCAGGACTTCACTCAAAACCTGGAACGCAAGGTGGACGAGCGCACCCGGGAACTGAACAACACCTTGCAAGAAGTCAGCGCCTTGAAGGAGCAGCAGGACGGCGATTATTTTCTCACGTCGCTCTTGATGAAACCCTTCGAGAAAAACAACAACAGCCTGCCGGGGATCCGCACCGACTTCGTGGTGGAACAGAAAAAGAAATTCCAGTTCAAGGAATGGTCGGCGGAAATCGGCGGCGACTACTGCCTCACCGAAACCCTGGTGCTGGACGAAGTCCCCTACTCGGTTTTCATCAACGCGGACGCCATGGGCAAATCCATTCAGGGCGCGGGGGGCGCGCTGGTGCTGGGGACCGTGTTTCAGTCCATCTTGAATCGCACGCGCCTGGCCTCCACCGAACGAGTGCGCCCCGAGCTGTGGCTGCGCGACGCTTCCTTGAGCCTGCAGAATATTTACGCATCCTTCCAGGGAAGCATGTACATCACGGTCATGCTGGGTCTGGTGGACGAAACCGGACTCATGTACTACGTGAATTCCGAGCATCCGCCGCCCGTGCTCTATCGCGACGGCAAGGCGGAGTTCATCGAACGCGAACTATGGTTGCGCAAGATGGGCACGCCGGGAGAAGAAGAGCGCTTTCGCGTGAAGCTCTTTCAACTGCAACCGGGAGACATGATCATTTCCGGTTCGGACGGCCGCGACGACTTCTTCCTGGAAAAAGATCACGCCCGGATGAATCAGGACGCCCTGGCCTTTCCCGCCTACGTGGAACAAGCGGAAGGTCGCGTGCACAAGATCGTGGAATTGATCAAGGCCGAACACGAACTCACCGACGACGTTTCGATCATCAGCATCACGCGCGAAACGGCCGATGTCCTCAAGCAGGCCCCCCGCGAACCGGCTTCGCTGGACCTGGAAAAGCAAGTTCGCTCTGCTCGCGATTCAGGAGACGTCAAGAAGGCCCTGGAATTGATCGACGCTGACCCGACTCACTGGTCGGACATACCTGAATTGATCCAATGGGCGGCCGAGACGCGCTGGAGTCGCCGGGACTACAGGAAATTCCTGGCGCTGGGCCGTTATGATCTTCGCGCTCGCCCCGAGCAAGACGACATGCTCCTGCGCATGTCCCAGGCCTTTCGCCGCGTCGGCGAGCTGAATCGCGCGGCGGACTATGGAGAGTGTCTCCGACTCCGGGACCCCAATCGCCGTGACGTACTCACGCACCTGGCGGAAATTTATTTTGAGCTGGGCGTCTTCGGCAGATCCGAGAAACTCATTCGGGGCGTCCTGGATCTGGACAGCGATGAAGACAAGGCCCGGACCATCTTTCAGCGCCTGCTGGCCCGTAAGCAAAAGCCCATCAGCGCGCCGGGCAGCGATGAGCGCATCGCCGAGGAGATTGCCCACGAAGAGGCGGACAAACTGATTCGCAAGGGAGACAAACACTACCTGCGCGGTCAGTACAAACCGGCCATGACGGTGTATCGCCAGTTGCTCAAATTGGCCCCCGAAAACGAAGCGGCCCTCACGGGCATGGCGAACTGCCTGGCCCATGAAGGGCGATTTCAAGAAGCTCGCATCCATTACAATCGCGCCCTGTTGCTGGGCGACGACAAGGCCGGAACCCGCAATAATCTCGCCATTGCCTATTATATGTTAAAAATGCCGGATAATGCCTTGAAGCAATTAAACCAGGCCGTCAAACTGGACGCCGATTCGGAGGAACTCAAGGCGAACCTTCAGAAAGTAAAATCCCTGAACGAAGATTACGAACCCCGGCTTCCTGATCTCCGGTTCGTGGAGGAAGGTTCCCAATCATGAGACTCGCCATCATGAGGTTCTCCATAGCGGGCCGGCCCATGGCGCGGATGCTGTTCTTTTTCCTGGGAATCCTCTGCGCCCTGGGAACCTTCACCACGACTCCCCTGTGGGCCAATGAGCGCTTGATTCACCTGGCGGACTTCCAGGCGTTTTCGCCGAGCGCGGGTCCGTCCAAAGCCGGCGCGCCGGGCTCGGAGAAGAACGCGGAAATCGTTGCGCGCGTTCGCAATCGCCTCAAGGCGGATCTGGAGAATCTGGGCTTTCGCGTGACCATCGTGAAGGACGCCAATCGCGCCCGTGCCCTGACCGCGGCGAAAACGGCGAACGCGTATCTTTACATCGGCGGTTACTTCACGCGCCACTCCGACGGCGGTCTGAACCTCTACGGGCAAATTTACGATCCCCGGGACGGTTTCGTCATCGACGCCTACAATCGCATTGATCGCTTTCGGGAAATGAAGGACCTGAAGTTCCCCGCGGACGAACGTTCGGACATCGCCACGACCCTGCGCAAGTTCAGCGCTCGCTTGATGCTCGGTATTCGCGCCAATCCCAATCGTCGGGAACGCAAGAACAACATCCTGGAATTTCTCACCCAGACCGAACTGGGCAAGTCCGTTGATTTTCCCATCCGCAAGACCAGCATCAAGAAAGACGCGGCGGACGTGTTCAAGCTGCTGGGAGAAATCCAGGTGGTCTCCGCCGCGCGACGCGGTCAGAAAATCTCGGAGGCGCCTTCCAACATCGTGGTGGTCACGAGCGATATGATTCGCCGTCGCGGCTACCTGACCTTGACCGAAGTCCTGCAGGACGTGCCCTATTTCGACTTTACGACCTTCTACGACGGCGGCGAATTTCCCACGAACTTTCTCATGCGCGGTCTGACGGACGTGGGCAATACCAAGGTCTTGATCATGGAAGACGGTATCGTTCAAAACGACGTCAACCTGGGCTGGTCGCGCAATCTGTCCTACAACACCGCCATGGTGGACATTGAGCGAATCGAAATCGTGCTGGGTCCCGGTTCGGCGCTCTACGGCGCGAACGCCTACGCCGGTCTCATAAACATTATTACGAAGAAGCCGGGAGAGCACTACAAGGGCAAAAAAAAAACCGGCCTGCACCTGGACACGGGCTTGCTCTACAGTCGCAATACGCAAAAACGCGAATCCGGTCCGCTGGCTCATTCTCAGTACGGCGGTCTAACCCGGGAAAAGGAAATCAACGAAACCTGGGCGGGCGAAGGCCTGGCCGCGTATCGCTGGGCGAACGGTCTGACATTGCGATTGGCCGCGCGCTGGTACAAGTCCGACGGCGACGACGGCCTGGGACGTCCGGATCCCGGCAATTTTTTCCACAACAATCGCGAACCGGTTTTCGTGCAAACGACGCAGTACCCGGCCGTGGAGAACGACGTCTTCCTGGGCGCGACGAAACGTCTGCGGGACGGCTTCCGGACGGACAAGCGCAGTCTGTTTTTGCGGGGACGCGCCCAATGGGGTAGCTTTACCCTGGGCTTTAATTTCTGGGAGCGCCGCGACGGCATGGGTTCCTACGTGCCCGGTTACGAGTATTTCACCGCGGAAGAGGACAAGTTCTACGAAGCCAATCACAAGGGCGCGGGCATCACGGCCACCCACGACGCGCGCTTTAATCGCAAATTCAGCCTGAAAAGTCGTCTGTATTATCGCACGTCGATTATCGCGCAGGATACGGGCTTCATTTATACGTATCGCTTTCAGAGCCTGGAGAATCCCCGACTGGACGGCCGCGCTTTACCGCCCGTGCCCGACTTTTGTAAATGTTATAATGCCACGGGTAAACTCATCGGCCTGGAGGAACAGTTCAACTATTCCATCACGCCGACCAATGAGCTCATCTTCGGCTTCCAGCTTGAGTCCCTGCAAAGGGAGTTTCTGGGAATTTCATTCGGTCGGGAGCCCGAACCCGGCACGAATACGGTCCAGTCCACCTTCACGGACAATGGGCCGTTCTTTCAGCTTTCCCGCACTCAGGTGTTTCATACGACCAACTCCGCGGTTTTTATTCAGGACGAACAGAAATTCCTGAAGCATTACGCGTTTACCGGCGGCATTCGTTACGACATCATCAGCGATACGGACGGCATCGATCGCATTCGTATCGACGGGCGGGGCGTGGCCACGGGTATCTTGAATCCGCGCATGGGACTGACGGGTAATCCCTGGAAGGGCTTTAACTTTAAGCTGCTCTACGGCGAAGCCTTCAAATCGCCTACGCTCTTCGAACTCTTCGACGAATTTCGCGGAAATCCCAACCTGAAACCCCAGCGAATCCAAACCTGGGAGGCCCTGGCTACCTACCGCCTGGGCAAGTACGTCATTCTGGAAGCCGGTTACTTTTTCAGTCTGCTCCAGGACGTCATCGAGATTCGCCCCAATGACGGCACCATCCCCATCGGTTCGGCCAGTCAGTTCGAAACCTTCAGTCAAAACGTAGAGGCCACGCACATGTTCGGCGGCTCGGCGAGCATTAAGATTCGCGCCGGTCGTAACTTTTATTTCTACGTGGACTACAATGTGACCGCCGACCGAGATCCGAAAACGCCCCTGTCCATTCAGACGGACATTACCACCGGTCGCATCACCAGCATCGACTTGCTGGAAGACGGCCATGAGATCGACAACATTGCCATGCGCAAGGCCAACTTCGGCGTGAACGGCGAGGTGGGACCGCTCAATATTAATCTGCGCATGAACTGGGTGGGCAAGCGCAAGGCGCCGGCGACCAATCGCTACTTCCAGCCCTATGACTTCGACTTTATTCAAAACAATTATCCCTACGAAATCGAAGGCGATCCGGACGGATACATGGCCGGCTACACCATCTGGCATCTAACCCTGACCTGGCGCGACTTGCTGGGCGTGAAAGGGCTTTCGCCCCAGTTGATCATTCGTAACCTGCTGGACACGCCCTACGCCGGCATCGGACGCCAGGCGGCCTCCGGCACGCGCCCCCGGAGCGATTTTCAACCCTTGAACGGAAACCCGCCCGGTTTTATTCCGCCCTATCACCCGCAGGCCGGCCGCGAAATCATTCTAAAGGTGAACTTTAAGTACTGATGAGACTTTCGCGCGGCATATTCGTTCAGGCGATTTTCGCCCTGGTTCTTGGAACGGCCATGGGAACATTCCCGGAGCCCTTGTCCGCCCAGGTCAAGCAGCCGCCCGAGGTTCTGGCCATGCTTTCGTCGGACTCGGGCATCTATGAAGAAGGCCTGGCCGGCATTCGCTCCGTTCTCGAAGCAAAAGTTACGGTCGTCTACTTGAATGTTCTGCGGGCCGAGGGCGTGGATATGGAAAACTATTTCCAGCGCCTGGACGCTTCGCGCTTTCGCCTGTTCATT
>CAZGYS010000309.1:0-7661 GCA_964530305.1 uncultured Leptospiraceae bacterium | reverse complement strand
CCTTCCCCGGGACTCCGAAGCCGACGTCCTTGCCGGCCGATTGTAAGAACGCGAAGGAATGTCCGATCTATCCGAACCCGGATAGACCCCTGCCCGTAACCGACGGTAGTCTCACCAAAAGCCAGGTTTTCGGCAATCACCATTCAACGCTCTATCCCTTCATAAAAAACGTCGAACTGGTCCATCGCAACAGGGCCTCCTTCAACTACATAAAGGCGAACGGCCTGTGGTATCAGCAGGGTCTGGCCAGGCAATTCCAGGAAAACTTTCGCTTTGATTTTCCCATCCAGTCCATCGAACTGAAAACGAACTGGATCAACATAACGAAACGCTCCGCCCGAGAACGACGCAAATATCATTTCGTTAAGTACAAAGGCAAATACTGGGGCCTGGTGGCGATGCACATTACGACCAAGGATCTGCCGCAATGGTTCTGGGCGACATTCGAGCATGTCGATAATCCCGGGCGCTGCGACTGGCTCGGCTGCCGCGATTCATTCGGCGTCCGACCGAAAGTAACCAGCCCGACAAAGGGCGGAGTGCTGTATCGCCGCTACAAGGCGGAGGCAATCAACTACAAACTTCAGCGAATGTTCACGAACGCCTTAAAGACGAATTGCTTTGCGCCGCAAGCAAAAAGGAAAGGAGGCAACGAAGACGTCTGCGCCCTTACGAATTATCGCCTCAAGGGTTCGCAGGTAGACTTCGTCGACGATGAAGGCCGACATACCCTGCTGGGAAATTCCGTTACCGAGTTTTCATTCATTCAGAACTCGAGCTGCATGACCTGTCACTCCCGAGCAGCGATCAACTACCAGGGTAAAAACGGACTCGGCGGATTCGGCGATACTCCCGGCGGACAAACCGTTCCGGGTGTTCCCCTTCCTCTCCCTGGAATTCGCGCGCCATCGCAAAGTTTCTCGGGACCGCCCGACCCGAAATGGTTTCGAAGCGCCAATGGAAGTCGCCAGTTGGTAACCACGGACTTTCTCTGGGCGATGCCCTTCAAGGCTCAGTCGGCGAAATGCGTGCCCGGCGCGAGGAAAGCCTGCGTCTATCCCCCACGAAAGCCGGGCGCGAAAACGAAAGTCCTGGATTGTCCGGTTTGCTCTAAACCGGATAAGGAGCTATGCCCCTGCCCCATCGACTGACAGCGACCGCGAAGCTTTCGCGCACGATAATCCGGACGGTGGGGAGCCATTCATTACGAGGCTCCACCCCTCCGGATTTTTTTCTTAAGAGTTCCTTTCTATCCAAGGGAAGCCCACCGACATCACATCGCAGCCGCTCCGACACTTCCACCTTGTGATATCGGCAGTCTGCTCCGCGCAAACTCTTTACAACAAAAAAACACAACAACTGAGTAAGACTACTAATTCTCATCCAGAACCCTGGCACTACCACGGATTCCCCTCGTGGCATTTTAACGATATGTTCAGCATCACAATGATTACGGCACATGCAAGGCGCATGGTCAAAAGCAAAATAATTGAATTTCACAATTCAGGAGTTACAAATGAGTACGACACTATATGTAAACGATTGGGGCGGAGCCACGAATCAAGGCGCCCGTCTCTTTCGCGTAGATCCCGTTACATTGAGCGCGGAGGAAATCGGTCCGATTGGCTTTCCGTATATCCAGGGTCTCGCGTTTCGCGGCGAGCAGCTATACGGATTTTCAAGCAAGGACGGCTCGTCGGAGCATCACCTGGTATCCATTGATACCGGCACGGGAAAAGGGAAGACGATTGGAGTGATCGGTTCCGGCTCGCCTCAGGCGGTGGCCGTCGCACCCGACGAAACGCTCTATTGCATAACCAGAATTGACCAAGCCTATCAACTGATCACTATCGATGCCGCCAGCGGAGCAGGCACGAAAGTTGGTGAGCTGGGCAACCTGATTGCCGGTGTCGGCGGCTTGTTCTTCGACACCAATTCTCGGCTGTTTTCAATCGTAAAGGTAAAGGACACCGCTTATCCCAGCAACAACGGCTTGTACATATCGCCGATCAATTCCGATACGGGTGTCGCGGAATTCGCTAAAGGGGCGCAATTCCAAAATACCGTAACCGCCGAAAGCCTGGCCGTTTTGACTTATAGCGATGAAGGCTTACTGGGAGCTTCAAACGGCGGTCACATTTACCGGCTCCATGTAACGACGGCCGAAGCGATATTCCTGGGTCCACTGGGGAACCGTAACAGCATCTGGGGTATGGCTTCCTTGAGAACGTTGAACTAATTCAGGAGAAGAAAAATGAGCAATTTACCATTCAATTCAAAGCTGGGAATCAATTTCAGCAACACTTTCCAAAAGCACAAAATCGGGAACAAGACGGCGGCTGAAGACATGCAAAACGATGGAATCGCCGCAGCGAAACTATTCAATTACACCCAGACCAAGTTTTTAGACGCCGCCCTTAAGCAAGGTATTCAAGTAATTCCGGACGTTCCGAACAGCGACCTGCAGAAGCTTGCGGAAGACACGCAAGCAAAAGGCATCGCGAAGACCATCGCCGCTGCATTGTCGCCCTACAAGTCAATTCTGGCGGCTGTCATGATCGGCAATGAACCATTGATAGCGCAGCCGACGGTCTACGGCCCCTTACTTAAGGCCGCCCTGGAGAACCTTCAACGGGCCCTTTCGAATGCGAAATTGTCGGTAAAGTTAAGCGTACCGTTCAATTCGGGCATCGAAGCCGCGTCTTATCCGCCTTCTATGGGGTCCTTTAAGGACGAGCTGGCTCCCTACCTGCGAGAAGTGTGCGGTTTCCTGAAAAAAACGGATTCTTTTTTCACGATCAACAATTATCCGTACTATGCGCGCATAGGCAATCCGAGTGACGTGCCCCTGGATTACTGCCTTTTTACAAAGAACCAACCCCAATTTACGGATCCCAATACGCAAAAAAAGTATTACAACATTTTCGACGCCATGTACGATGCGGCTTACTTTGCCTTGAAGTCCATCGGTTTCGCCGAGCTACCTATCATCGTCGGCGAAACCGGTTGGCCGACGGCCGGCGGGTTGGACGCAAACCCGGAGAACGCGCAGACTTTCAATCAGAACTTGATCGCCCATGTGAATAGTGGTAAGGGTTCACCCTACCTGCCCTCCGCCTCACTCACGACTTTTATCTTCGAGATGTATGACGAAGACCTCAAGAGTAGAGCCCCGGGCCCCTTCGAAACTCACTGGGGCTGGTATAAACACAGCGGAACCGGAGACGAATACTCGAAGAAGTATTCGCTAGACTGGTCCAGTTCGTGATTCGCCGGAAGCGGCGGATAGGCGGACGCGACGCCCCCATGGCCGGCAAATCCATTTCATGAATATTACCAATAAGAATTGAAAGGAAGGAGGAATCACTAAATGCAAAATGAAACCAAGGAAATCGACTGGAAGAACATCGGGACGGTCCTCATAAACAATCCCTGGGCAACCAATCCCGCGCCGGGAACCGTAGCCATGGGTAACGCAAATGGGTACAATTTCGCAATTACTCAGGAGAATATCGGCGATCAGCAGTTATGGATCGGCAAAATCATCGACAATGAACGGAAGTGGCAACCGAAAATAGCTATTCGAGAACTGTTCACAAACCCAATTCTCGACCTTCGCGTCGACTATGCGAATGGGAGCTACACAATAACGTTAAGGACGGATGGGGATCCCACGCCGCCGAGCAGTCCCTTTCAAATAGACAACGAAACCGGTTCGTAGTTACGAACCATGCGAATAGCCCCGTCGCATCACGACGGGCCTATCACGCCTTAGCGATACTTTTCGATCTCCGTCCCAAGCTTATCGATGATTTCGTCGTAAGCCTTGGCGACGGGGCTTTCGCGATCCTTCAGAACGAAGGGCGTGCCGTCCTCGGCGGCTTCCATGATTTCCTTCATGATGGGCACCTGACCCAGCTCGGGGATGCGCACCTTCGCCGCGAAAGCAGCCGCGCCGTTCTTGGAGAAAATGGGCGTGGCCGTGCCGCAGGACGGACAGATGAATTCGGACATGTTTTCGATGACGCCGAGTATGGGCACCTTGACGCCCTGCAGCATGTTGGCCGCGCGCGAAGCATCCTGGAGCGCGACGTTCTGGGGCGTCGTGACGATGACGGCGCCGTCCAGATCGATGATTTGCGCCAGGGTCAGTTGCACGTCACCCGTCCCGGGGGGCAGGTCGATGATCAGGTAGTCCAGCTCTCCCCACATGATTTCAAAGAGAAACTGTTCGACGGCCTTGCCCAGCATGGGTCCCCGCCAGACCACGGCTTGATCGGGTTCCAGTAGAAAAGAAAATGAAATCAACTTGAGGCCGTGAATCTCCATGGGGTAGATCTTGGAATCGCCGTCTCCCTTGAGGGAAACCTTACCGTCCCGACCGAACATACGACCCAGCGAGGGACCATAGATGTCCGCGTCCATGAGTCCGACCTTCAGACCCCGCGCCGCCATGGCCGCGGCCAGGTTCGCGCTTACGGTGGACTTGCCCACGCCGCCCTTGCCGGAGCCTACGGCGATGACGTTCTTCACGCCCGGGATGCGATTGCCCTGGTCGGCTTCCTTGAGGCCCTCGTCAACTTCGAACTTGATGCGCAGCTTGCCCGGCACCATGTCCTTGACCGCGCCGCGAATTTGAGTCTCCAGGCCGATCTGAACCTTGCGATCTCCGTCGGGAGTCTTAATGAACAGACGCACGGCCTCGTCGTCCTGCTCCAGGCGACCGTACATCCCGATATCGATAATGCTCTTCTTCAATTCCGGGTGCTGGATTTTCTTCAGCGCCTTTTTGATCTTTTCCTCAAGTTCCGTATCGCTCATACAATAAATGCCCTGTTCTTTCGATAGTGCGCGTAGCGCGCGGCAAACGCGGAATTTCCCCGGCGGAACATCCGCTCAGTCGCCGCCTCCAGACCGAATCTCCGCAAGGCCCCTGCCGGCAATCAATAATCGCCCTGAATAATGCTTTTCCTCCAGCACCGGCCGGTAAATAAAGACCTTGAGGCGATTATGAGCGGCGTAGGCGATAATATCGAAGCTCCCAACGCGGGATGGTCCTTCGGCGGCGATGTGCCCCGAACTTTCGACTCCCATGTGCAACGTTCCGTGCCCATGTATCTGGAAGGGCACGATCTCATTTGTCGTATTTCCGACTATTTCATCTCCGAGGGCTCACGGGTCTATGATCTCGGCACCTCCACGGGGAATCTCCTGGGCAAACTGGCCGCTCGCCATCCCCACAAGGGCACGCGCTTCATCGGCATCGACCGGGAAGAAGGCATGGTGGAACAGGCCCGTAAGAATCACGGCGCCGATTCACGCATTGAATTCCAGCTTTCGGAAATGATCGACCTGGAAATCGAAAACCCGGGTGATCTTTTCATTTCTTATTACACCCTTCAATTCGTCCGACCGGCGTATCGCCAGCAGCTCTTCGATCTGATCTACAAGAACCTGAACTGGGGCGGCGCGTTTCTGTTGTTCGAGAAGGTTCGCGGACCGGACGCCCGCTTTCAGGACATCATGACCGGCATTTATACGGATTATAAACTTGAGCAGGGCTTCTCGACGGAAGAGGTCATCGCCAAGTCCCGCAGTTTGAAAGGCGTGCTGGAACCCTTTTCGACCCAGGGCAACTTCGAACTCCTGGAAAGAGCCGGCTTCAAGGACTATATGACCGTCATGAAGTATGTTTGTTTCGAGGGCATCCTGGCCATAAAATAAAAAAGTACAGAGCCGGTGAATCGCCCCGGCGCGTTCCCCGCGCCGATTCCCATTTCCATGTTCTCAGAGGTTTTAATTTATGCGTAATTTCATGCTGGCCGTCGGAAATTTCTTTTTCCGCTGGCGCGATACCGCCTTTACCCTGATCTTTCTGGCCGCCTTCTACCTGATCACGATCAAGGAGTTCGGCGTAGGGGGTCTTCGCGAGGACATCATCACGTCCATCGCCGGTTTCGTGGTAGCGGGCATGGGTCAGTTCGCGCGGGCCATCACCATCGGCCTGGCCTACATCAAACGCGGCGGCCTGAACAAGAAGATCTACGCCGACGATCTCGTGAAGCGCGGTATGTTCGCGCACTGTCGCAATCCGCTCTATCTGGGCAACCTGCTCATCGTGACGGGGGTCATCATCTCCATCAACGTCACCTGGTATTACTACATTGCCCTGCCGCTGTTTTATTTCATCTACATGTGCATCACGCTCGCGGAAGAGAACTTTCTGCGCGGCAAATTCGGCGAAGCCTACGACCAGTATTGCAAGGAAGTGCCCAATCGCTTCATCCCCGGTCAATTGAGCAAGTGGAAGCAGTCCACGGAAGGCATGGACTTTACCTGGAAGCGGCTCATCAAGAAAGAGCACAGCGCGTTCGCCATGCTGGTGTTCAGCCTGGCGATTGTAGCTATTCTTAAGTTGCACTTTCGCCACGACATTGCCTGGAACACGCCGGTCATGTACGCCCTGGGCGGCGTGATTCTTTCCATGATCATCTTTAATATGATCGCGGCGCGGATGAAGAAAACCGGCAAGTTGGAATGGGACCCCAATCGCCCCTGAACGCGACGGACGAAATATTCAAGCATTCATGAAGAGCCATATCAAGTCCGTTCATATCTTCGCGCTGATCTTCGGAAGCCTTTCCGCCCTGGCCACCCTGGGCATGGTCTTGACGCTCGTGCGTTTTATCGTGGCCCCGGAGCAACTGGAGAACCGACCCGGGGCCACGCTGGCCGGAGTAATCATTACGACGATTGTTTTCGGCGGCGCGGCCGTGGCCGGCCTGGGCTGCTTCTTTATGAGGAAATCACCGCGCGGTCGCGTGGCGGGGCTGGTATTCGGCGGCATCCTGTGCCTGAATATTCTGTGGGTACCGATGACCCTGCTGCCGGGCTATAAAATACTGACCATCTTTCCCATCTGCCTGGCTCTCATCGGCGTGTGGTCCGTGCTGGTAATGATTCATCCCCGGACGCGCGCAACCTTCGCGGGCCGGACCGAGGACGAAGCGCCGGCGGCGACCCCATAGCCGCGACCTAAGCTTCTTCTCCGCCGCGAACAATACGCGAATCTCCCCACAACCTTTCCAGATTGTAGAACTTGCGTTGCTCGGGCTCGAAGAGATGCACGACAAGATCGATGAAGTCGATGACCACCCAGCCGGATTCGGCGTCGTCGGGGCGATATCCACCGCCATGGGACGGCAGATACTGACTGTAGGTCTTGAGGATCTCCCGCATCAGCGACTTGAGATGAATCTGGGAGCCGGCATTGGCCAGAAGAAAGAAGCTGAAATACGGATTCACGTCCCGCAGATCCAGCAAGAGAATCTCCTCGGCTTTCTTGGCGTCCAGCATCTCGCTGATTTGCGTGGCCAACTGCTCGGCGTCCGCGACATTGGAGTCCGGTCGTCCCGCGCTTTCGCTGGTTTCTTTTAATTGCTCTTCCGACATTGTTTCGCTCTAACCTTGACCCTGAATAATTATAGACGTAAATTTTTCAGCTTAAAATCATTTCCGAGAATAAAAGTTGAATTCACGAGCATCGCCCTGCGGCGAAAAAACACGCGCGCTCGTTTCGTGCGCGTCTTGCGAGCCAGTAAATGGGCGTGGAAGGTATTGCCCGCCCGGTCCACGATGACGGTCGTGGGCAGGGGTTTGTA
>CAZGYS010000308.1:0-7670 GCA_964530305.1 uncultured Leptospiraceae bacterium | reverse complement strand
CTTGCATTCCCCTGGTCGATGTCCGCTCGATCTGAGAGCGCCAGCCTTACGACCCAGGGATTTTCGCCGGGAGACGTGGTCACGCTTAAGCTTCGATCCATACCCGCCGCGATTTTCAGCACGAACGTGCTTGTTTTGAACGCCTTTTCAAAGTCCTCGGCGAACGCCGCCAATCCCCGCGCGTCGCCGTCCATGGAGCCCGCGTAGACCGGCATGGCGGTTTTACTTTCGAGAATCGCATCCAGGCCCGTTAAATTCCCGAGCACTCTTTTAACGGAACGCCTGATGATGAAAAAGAAGTTCAGCTTGTAGATGTCGGAGGCGGTACTGAGGTCCTTCGTGCTCACTCCGTGACTGATCCGGAAATCACGGTGAACGGCCGGCGTGTGTACCTGGCCCTTGCGCAAGTTCGTGAGGAAAGCTTGAATGGAGTTTAGCCAGGCGATGAGGTCCTGGTTGATGGTCTTGTCCGTCGTCTCCAATTTGATTTCATTGGCCAGCAGGCTGGTGGCCGCGGCGAACTCAATCCCATTGGGATCCTGGAGTTGTTCCAACACGCGCGCGTAGACATGAGAGTCCTGCTCGGTCTTCACCAGAAGCGATGTGGACGCATTGCGTACATCGGAGCCTTCATAATCGAAGCCGGCGCGGCTGGACGCATCCAGGCCGCCGTTTGAGAGGACGCCGTCGACCGCGATTTCATATGTTGTTTGATCGGTCAGGTTTTCCGTCAGAGTCAGGGTTACCGACATGGCGTCCGAGGCAAGCACGGCCGTTTGGATTTCCGGGGCGTCGCCGCCCCGGGTTTCCAGGCGATAGGCTGTTATCGTTTCGGCGCTTCGTTTTTCCAGTTCGGTTGTGAAGCGCAGGTACAGAGTATTTGGCGAGAGAGCCGTCAGGCCGATCAGTCCCTGGTAGACATCCGGATCAAAATGAAAGTTCAGAAACACGGTCGGGACTTGCGAAGAATCGCGTTGTACGCGCCAATCCAGGGCCATCGACGGCCATTCGCCTGGAGAAATCAAAGCGTCGCTGTAGCCGGTGCGAAACAGCCGGGCATTCCGGTCTTGCCGCGCGGAGTGATCAAGGGTGTCCGGAAGTTGATTTCCGTAAACGTCCAGCCAGGCGAAATCCATCCGTAGCAATTTATCCGCGGCGCCGTCAACGGAATTCGGGTCGCTGGTTTTCGCCCGCGAAAACTCGGCGTAGGGAGTGTTCTGATTGTAATACCAATTATCCCGGCCGGCTGTAAGTCGCGGCGCGAATTGGATCTTATTGTTACTCGTGGGGGCGTCTTTGGCCATGGGGCCCATGGGCAAGCTCGCATTACTGGCTTCAAAGAAGCGATTGGCCGTGATCCGGTATTGCAATAAGCTGAAGTTCGCGGCCAGCAGGTCCTGGGCGAATTTTGCGTCCACCGTCGTTCCCGGTTCCTCCGGAACCGGGCGCGTGGTTTCCAGGGGCAGCACTCCCGGCGGGATGTTCCCCTGGATATCCAGCGGGCCCGTTTGATAGGGAACCGAATCGGCGCTGAAAAAATACGGCTGGTCCAGGTTATCCTGAACGATTTGATAGATGCTCGTATTGTAGTAGCGGGCGATGGCGCGCAAGGTGTTCGCATGGAGCGTCTTACTGTTCGGGTCCGCCGCGTGCCGGACCGGCGGCAGATTCAAGGCAAAACCCTCGGGAAGGGACGCGGGCCAATTATCGCCGTAACCCGAATGGGGATTGGCGTTGAATATATCCGCGGTATTGGGGATGTTGAAATGCGCGGCGATTTGAGCCGGCGTATTCGAGGGTGCGGCGTCTTTTCGCACCAGGTAGGAACCGCCCGCAACCGTGAGGGCCGCGGCAGTGACGGTTTCATCTTGATTCGCGAACGCGAATTGCGCCGGGTCCACATAATAGGCGCTCACAAGATCCGCCAACGTTCCCGACCCCATGGTCCGGGTCTCGCTCTTGATGCGCGCGAAAGTACTCCCGGCCTCGTTGTCTTGATTATTGAAGGTAATCAGCGCGTTCACATGAGCGCCAATGGGGTTCCGGTCCGCCGGGCTTTGCGCCTTGTAGAGCACGACCCATTGAATTTCCGCCTCGTCCTTCGCATTGAAAATCCAATCGGGCAGGCCGGTCTCGTCATGATAGTATAGAAAGAAGCCGCCGCGGTTGGTGACGCCCGCCTGCCAGAGCAATTGAATCAAGGTCGCGGGAGCCTGGCTGACGGTGGACGCGTCGGCCGCGGCATCGGGGGCGCTTTTCTGGGCGGGCGCTTCGCTTCGCGTGGAAAAATCGGCCTGGGCGATGAACATGGTCCGGCTCGCGCCGTCGTTACTCTGGAGAGCCTGATTCGTACGGGAAGCGTCCGTATCATTGGCGATTCGCGCGGAGTAGCAGAGGATGATTGCGGAGATATCCCGTAGCGGAGACGCCGATTCCAGCAACTGCTCCATTCGGAACAGGTCTTCGCCCTTCACGGATTCAATCTCATACAATGATTGCGTCGTGGGACCCTCGGTCGTTTCCATTACGCGTTTGATTGTGAACGACACTCGCGTGGCCCAGGTGTAGTTCTCCAGGTCCTGCTCCATGGTCGCGCCCGAGGCTTCGTCGTACGCGCTGGTTTTAAGATTCAGCCGAGGCGCGAAAACTCCAGGACTCGCTACCAGGCGCGACATTTCCCCGGGCACTTTGCGAATCGTAAACGTATTGTCGGAGCTCCCGGCATCGCCATGGGCCATGGGAATCGTGCCGCCCGCGCGCCAGGTGTATTCGCGCTCCAACGGGAAGGTTCTGGGCACGGCCACGCCCGCTTGTACGGGCGCGAGCTGACTTTGAAAATCGAGGGCACCGAGACTGATGGCCCGGTCGACGGCCTTGATTTCGTTGGCCGGCCGGGAATCGGATGTAATGGTCAGGACGGCGTTTTCCGGAGTCGTCGGCGCATCGCCGGTGAAGGTAAACCAATCCACGGCCATGGCGTCGAAGCTCATGGAAAAATCCGCGGCGATTTCCGACGGCAGCGGAAACTGCTGTCCCGTAAGGGCGTATAAGCCCGCGGTTTTGTCCTTGGCCAGGTAGGGCGCGTTGATACCCGCTGGAAAGTCGATGCCGTCCGCGGGCAGGCGCAGACCGTTCAAGAAATAATTACCCACCATTCCCGCCAGGTTCTCGATCCCCAGGGTGGCGTGAGTTTCCTGGATGAGATCGCCCGCGCGAAACCCGGTTAGATGAGGCAGATCCAGGTAAGGGTTTTCGTTTTTGTCGAATAGTCCCGTTTGCGCGAGATTGCTTTCGGCCAGGGTCTCCAGCGTAACCTTGTAGCGGGCGGCGATTTCGCCGAAGCTTTCGCCGGTCGTCGGAGTGAGCGCCGTGGGAGGAATGACGAGCGTGGCCAGCGGTCGAATGATGTTCGCCTTGTCCACCGCGCGCAGGAGATCCGTGAGCGTAACATTCAGCGCCAACGCGATGTCGATCAGCAAATCGCCTTCCTGAATGGTGTAGGCGAGTACGTCAGGTATATTAATGGTGGCGCCGGGTAGTAAAATATCCTGCGCGCTGTTCCAGAGGCCCAGCCCATGGGTATCCACCTGAAACATTTCATTGCTCGCGACGGCCGTCAAGCTGGTGGGCGTGCCGGTCAAATGTTGAATCAGGGGCAGGTTGAGAGGCGCGGCGTCCGCGAAAATGTCCGTAAGTTTGAGGAAATTCGTGCCGGTTAAAAACTCCAGCATGGTCGCCTTGAAATTCGCGATGATCGTTGCCGGGGTATCGCCTTTCCGGATGGTGTAGGTTTGAGCGACCGCGTTCTCCGCCATGGGGGGGGCCACCGGAGGCGTAAATTCAATGACGGTGCCGGTTTTCAAGAGCTTCGCATTGTTCAGGTTTACGGCCAGCAATTGGTAGGCGTTGAAATCGCCCGCGAAATCGCTTTGGGCGATGCTCGTAAAACTATCATCGGCCCGGGCGACATGGGTATAACCCACGGTTAATTGAGCGTCGGTCGATAAAGCGTGAGCCGCGTTGGCAATAAGAAGATCCGTCGCGGTCCACTCTTCGCCGTCGGAGCCGACCTTCTGATTGACGTCGGTGATGATTTCGGAAAGTTTTTGGCTCGAATCTATTTTGTACTTAAAGTCCCGCAGGCCGGCCAGGGCGTTCTCCACCATGGAACGAGCCAGCAAGGTAAAGTAGTCCGCGAAGATGTAGGCGGCCAGGGACTGTTTCTGGTCGGTCGACTCCGCGGCGAGTTGATTGTTCTGATCGTCTTGAAATTTAACGCGCAGTTTCGAGAAATGTGCTTCTAGCCGCGCGGGATAGTCCGGGGAAACGGCGCTGAACTGATCGAAAGTGTAACTTAACGCGGGCAAATCGCCATGGGCGGGGATGTCCAGCTTGAGACCGGCCGGCATGGGGAAAATCGTCGCGGGAACGTCGGCTTCGTCAAGGGACGCTTCGGCGACGAAATTGAAGTTCGCGTTCATGAATGCGTTCGCGTCGTCGACGGTCAAGGGTCGACTGGTTTGCAATTGGTCCAGGATGAATTTAAGCTCGGCTTCGGTAACGGTTTCGTCGTCGATTGCCTCAGGCGAAGTCGGCGGCGATTTAAGCGAGCCGATCATCCAGCGCAGAATTTGCTTACAGAGTAGATCGAAGGACGTGTCCTGGAGATCGTCCCGGGTACGCGCGAAATTCGATTCACTGGTTTGGGGAGCGGTTTCGATCAACAGTAATGCCGCGGAGCCGGGGCGGTGTTCCACGGCGTCATTGGTTTGCCGGGTGATGACGGTAAGCCCCGAGGTTAAATAACCTTTCAGCGTGGGTTTCTTGGCGGCCGGCGCGGGATTCGCCGGGTTGAAACTCATTTGCTTCAATACGGGCGCCTGCAAGGCCCAGAGTCTGCTGTTGGGCCCTCGGCGAAACAGGCCGCGATTCGCGCGCTCTCTGAGTTGCCAGGGCGCCCGGCCGCTATTCTTGATGGTAATGGTCTGTTTGATGCGACTGGAAAATGACTTTTTGATCTTTTTGCCGAAGAAGCGAACCTGGCCGTAGACTTTCACATGGGCGATGAACGATAACGCCATGGATTGATACGCTTCGTATTCGGCTTGCACGGCCAGCGTGAATTCCACGCCGAATTCCACTTTGGTGACGATTATATTTATGTATCCGTAAACTCGCCCGGAGATGCCCAGGGTCCCCTTCAGGCGAAAGTAATAGTCCGTTTGGAGTTGTTTCGCGTCCGACGCGGGTTCGGGGCCGACGGGATTCCATTTGGCCAGGATGCCTTCCATGATGCCGAAGAACACCAGATTGAATCCGGCTTTCGCGAAGCCCAGGTTGATGGTTTTTCCCAGACCCATGCGCATGCCGAAGCCGAAGACCAGGACGGGATTGAAAGTGCCGCTACTTGAGTCCGCCTTCGGAATCAAGGTATTGCCTTCGGCCGGCAGTTTGCCGAAATAGAAACCACCGGAGCCGATCACCGGAATACCGGGAGGCACAACGGCTTCCACGGAAAAAGAACGCGCGAAGTTCATGTCCCGGGGGAAACCGATGTCGACTTTGAAATCGCCATTGGTATAAACGTCGATGGCGAAGGAGGGCAGGGTCACCGCGAAGGCACCCACGTCCAGGCGCCGCATGCGACTGGGCAGGGTGATGTCCGCTTGGTAGACGCCCAGGCTCGCGCTTAATTGTTGATAGCGAATTTCGAAATCGAGACCGGCCAGCACCTTCGCCGGCGGTCCCGCGAGAGCCAATCGCAATCCATACAACGAAGGGTCATTGAAGACCGCTTGCATGGTCACGGCGTGAACGGCGCCCGACCTGTCCAGGTGCTTAAGTTTAAGAATGCCGAAGTCGGCGCCGAAGAGCCAGCCATTATTGCCGTTAAAGGTTACGTCCGGCATTTGTCCCGGCTCGGGCGCGGGCAGGAGTTCGCGCATGTCCTGGATGACCTGCTTGATGCCGGTGACGGGCAGGCCGTCGCCTACCTGAATGTGTTGCCCCATGGCCAGCAGGCGCAGGTCCAGGTATTTGTTACCGCGTCCGGGAGGCGCCGGTGTTTGTTTGGGATCCGTCGCGTCCCACGCGAGATTGCTGGAGTCCGTCGACCAGGGAAAGCTGCCGGACAAAACGACCGTGACGCTTTTCTTTTTAGGGTTGGTCTCATTGGGCCCATAAGTTATGGCGATGCCGTCGATGGAGGCGATGCCCAGGTTCACCGTGTCGATGGCCAGGCCGAAGCCCACGGTTCCCGCCGTAAAATCATAGGTGAGTACGAGATTACCGAGGCTAACATCGTTCAGGAGATCCCAGGGATCGCCCAGACCGAACTTGCTGCCCGTGGCCCACGAAATCATCTTCTCGACGATTTCGCCCAGGGTGACGAAACTTTGAAACTGTAACGTGGCGATTTTGTGGGGTTTGCCGCCCGGCACCAGACTCTTCTCTTCCACGGTGCCCCGCAGGGACTCCCAGATGATGCCGTAGATTTTATAACCGCGTTCGTAATCGTGGAAGACCGTTAACTCTATATTATTCCATTCGATGTTCGCGGAGAGCTCGCCGTATTTACTCTTCTTTCCATCAGCTTCCAGGCGCGTGCCCATGAGCAACGCGGCTTCGACCTTGATAGGCGGATCGACGAAATCGATTTCCCATTTCTCCGCCGTCTTGCCCGTAAAGCGCCAGGTCTTATTCTTCGTCTCGATCATCGCGGACAAGCCGTCGATGGCAAGGTCCTGTCCGGTGTCCCACTTGAGGTAGGTTTTGAGCAGGTCGTTTAGTTTGACCTGACCGATGGTCTGGCTGCCGATGAAGGTCCATTGGGTAGCGGGGTCGTAGGTGGCGGAGAGGTATATGAAGAGGTCGACGACGTAGAGACTGCCTTGAATACTGAAAGCTTTGTTGTACCTGGAGTAGTAGCAGATCACATCGTAGAGAGCGAAATCAGTCAGGTTTTTGATCTTTACTTCAGCGTCGGCCGCGGCTGATACATCGAGCGAGGGACCGCGAACCGACAGAAGAAATTCCTTAAACGTAACCGTTACCGTATCATCGAATGGAGTTGGGAGAGCATGGCCCGACACCTGTTGGATGAAACGTTCGAGCGTCATGCTCCCACGAAAGCTGCCGGTGAATGTGATATTTTTCATCTGTTACGTGTTGGATATATCCACGGAGAAAGTGCCGACATTGGGCCAGCGGGTATCGCCCTGAAAGCCTACCAGGCTTCTTTTGGTAGTGGGACTGAGTGGATTCAAAATAGTCCAGGTTGCCGTTAAGTCGAGACCTTGTAGTGGGTCAAAAAGAGGTATTTGGCTTTGGGAACCGACTGTAGCTGAAATCGACGATAGATTGAATCCACCGTTTGCTTCGTTTTCCGGCGCCAGGAACACGGTCATCGCGAAAGTGCGAAAACGAAAGCTCGACAACGCACTCCTGAAAGGCGTGGGTAATTGCTCCAACCAGTTGTTGCCCGCCATTAGTTTGAAGAGTTGCGCGGGGGTGAGATCTTTTGGTGTCGTGATGCCGAACATCAATACTCGTGAGCCTTCTTTAAGTCGGGTGGACATGAGCATTTCAAATTCATCCAGGAAAATTGTAACCTGGAAGTAGAGTTCAGCCTTCGCCGCCTGATAGCTGGTGGGTATGATTCCGGGTTCTTC
>CAZGYS010000307.1:2900-7707 GCA_964530305.1 uncultured Leptospiraceae bacterium | reverse complement strand
CTCATGGATAAGACCAACGAGCCCGACGACTGGGTGTGCGAAAAGCTCACCGACGATCAGCTCTACTACGCCGAGGGGGACATCAAATACCTCTTCACGATCAAAAGCACCTTGATCGAAATGCTCAAGCGGGAAGACCGTTACGAGCTGGCGCTGGACACCCTGGCTTGCCTGCCCAATCGCATTGAACTGGACGCCCGAGGTTTCGGCGAAGTCTTCGAACACTGAAGCGCAAACAGCCGCCTTCAGCCCATGCGCGGAAGCTCCGGCAACGCCAAATCCCCATTCACGCGAAAGTCCCTGGGCGTGGCGCCCGTGTGCTGCTTGAAGGCGCGATTCAACGCGGCCTTGGAATTAAAACCGGCGCGAAAGCCGATGTCCAGAATCGTGTCCTCACCATGATCCGGATCCCGCAATAGTCGCGCGGCTTCGCGTACGCGATACAAGCTTACCAGACCGTGAAAGTTCATCTTCAGGTCCAGGCTGATGACCATGGAAAGATGATGCGCGGGAACATCCAGCTCCTGGGCCAGGCGCGGCAGGGACAGCTCCGCGTCCAGATAGAGCTGATCCCGCTCCATGGAATCGCGCAGGGACTCCGCCAGTTCCCGGCGCTTTTCGGCGCTCAGGGCGATTTTCGCGTAGCGGGCTTCGGTTCGCGCGCGTCCCGGTTCGGCGGTCGACGCCGAAGACGGTTCCCGCGAAGCCACCGTTAGGGCCCGGGGGCGCACCAGGACATGTTGCGTAATCAAGTAAATGATGATTACCAGCGGCACGATGGTAATGGGAGAATTCGCGAAGCTGATTCGGCCCGGATACAGGAATGTCAGCGGCGCCAGTATCAACGGCGCGGCGAACCAGACGGCGCACACGATGAGAAAGAATCGCGTCCAGCGTACCTCCTCGGCGGCTTCCGTCGAAAATCGCTCCTCGAATTCGCGCCGGTATCGCCCCAGCTCCCGGAATGCCGCGACCACCCAGGCCTGCATGTAGAAAAAACCCAGCAGGAGAAAAACGCCCACGTAGACGCGAACGGCCGGGGCGCTGTTTCGAATCGCCTCCTTGCTCACATACTCCGCGAAACGAAGCGAGACAAAGATATGCACGCCTAAAACCAGCCCGATGGGAATGGCGGCGAACCAGATGCGGCGCAACTCGCTCCGCCAGTGCTCCTGAAACAGACCGGCTCTGGTGTAGAGATAGACGATGGGTCCGTGAGCAAACGCCAGCGGCAGCGTAATATAAGGTAAATACAGCATCCAATCCGAGTCGGACAGGATGGAAAATCGCATGGCGGCCACCAGGCAAATGAGTCCCAGCAAGGCCGCCAGCCAGAACGTGGCCTGCCGACGCTCCCCCGCAAAGGACAGCAGGGACAGGACGAAAGCCGCCAGGACAAAGGCCGTCAGGGTGAGAATCGCCGCCAGGCTCATACTCGAGAGGTCCTCCCGACGCTCGCGATGGTCAAGAAGCATTCGCTCCCCGGGACGATAGTCCCGCAAGCAGGGCTCAGTTATTGAGGCGAGGCGACTCCCTTTTGGAACCAGGCTATTATCGGTGCATGCTTACCTGGAATCGAAACCATGCCTCGACCGCGCCCGGAGGGCCCCCGCTGCTTTTCATCGCCATGCCGTTCATCACCGTGCTGTTCGCTCACTGTACTCCCAGCGTGTACAATGCAGGAGATCCGACGTCAATGGAACACATGCAAACCCAACTGCTCCGTTGCGCCCTGGCCGACCAGGCCGTGTGCCCAATCGCCGGGGCGGATCCCGCGGCGGTAGTCGGGGAGGAACGAAGACCGTTGATCATCGCGCCGTCCAATGGTCACATGTGCGCCCTGAATCACGAGGGCCGCGTGCGCTGCTGGGGGCAGAACAATAACGGCCAGCTGGGTTACGGCAATACGACCCAGGTCGGCGACGGCGTGGGCCCCACCATTGAACAGGCGGGCGACGTTCCCATCGGCGGCACGGTCACGCAAATCGCCGCGGGGACGGCCCATACCTGCGCCCTGCTGGATACCGGCGCGGTGCGATGCTGGGGCGCCAACGGCTCCGGACAGCTGGGCTACAACAATACAACGATCGTGGGTAATGGGATCGGGCCTTCGATCATCGCCGCGGGAGACGTACCCCTGGGCGGCACGGCCGTGCAAATCGCCGCGGGCTCCAGCAATACCTGTGCGCTACTGGATACGGGGAATGTTCGCTGCTGGGGACCCAATGGTCAGGGCCAACTGGGCCACAACAATACGACCGCCGTGGGCGACGGAGTCGGGACAACGATCATCGCCGCGGGCGACGTGCCCGTGGGCGGAACGGTGACGCGCGTGGACGTGGGCGACAACTTCGCGTGCGCCCTGCTTGATACCGGCGCGGTGCGATGCTGGGGCAATGGCGCGCAGGGTCGCATGGGACACGGCAATACGACCAATGTGGGTAACGGCATCGGACCGTCCATTCTCGCCGCGGGCGATCTGCCGCTCGGGAGCACGGCGGTCGGATTGGAAGTCGGCAATACCCACGCATGCGTGCTCTTGCCCGACGACAATGTTCGCTGCTGGGGTGACGGCGCGGATGGAAAGAACGGCTCCAATTCCACCACGGACATCGGCGACGGCGCGGGCCCGTCCATTACCGCGGCCGGCAATGTAAGCATCGGCGCCATGACGGCCGAACTCTCCGTGGGCGCAACCTTCTCGTGCGTAAGAACCACAAGCGACGGCGTTCGTTGCTGGGGACAAAACGGCAACGGTCGTCTGGGGACGGGAGCCGCGGCCAATGTGGGCGACGGCGTGGGACCGACAATCATCGCCCAGGGCGATATGAACCTGGGCGACGTTCCCATTCGAGTTTTCGCCGGTTACAGAAGCGCCTGCGCGACCATATCCGAGACCGAGGCCAGGTGCTGGGGGCGCAACGGCAATGGAGAACTGGGCATAGGCGGCATCGCCAATATCGGCGACGATGAACTCCCGAGCGCCGGTCCGGTTACCGTGATTTTTTAAGTTCCCGACGGACGCGATTGCCGTCTCCGCGGATAATTGCGATTGACGAATTTAGTCCGAAACCGGATAGTCAGGGCCATGGCTACGAATAAAGAATATTCATCAAAAGTAGACGGCTGGCTGGGAGCGTTGATTCTCCTGCTCTTCGTCGGAGGCCTGGCGGGTCTGGCCGCCGGCGTTTACATCCTCATCAACGGCGGCCCGGCGGCCGGCGCCTGGTCGGCCATCGGCAGCGGCGTGTTCACGGTCGTATTGATCCTCGGCCTGGTGTATCCGGTTAAGTATACTCTTACCGCGGACCAGCTACAGGTACGGAGCGGCCTGCTGCTTTCGCGTTACGAGTATTCCGTAATCAAGAGCGCGGCGCCTTCGCGTAATTTTCTGTCTTCTCCGGCGCTGTCCCTGGATCGGATCAAGATCGAATACGAAGGCAAAGTCGGCTTCTTCATGATTTCTCCGGGAGACAAGGAGGCCTTCATGAAGGACCTGGCCGAGCGGGCGGCCCACTTAAGTTATGAAAACGGCGAAGTGAGGAGCGCGTCATGAGTGATGAAGTCATCGACGCGTTGAATCAAATCACCGCCATCGTGGACGAGAAGGCGGCCAAATATAAGAATGAAGTCCGCGATATGCCCCGGGCACGCGCCCTGGCCGAGAAGCAGATGATCATCAAGCTCATCGACGATGGCCTGAATCTGGCCGGTCAGGTGCAGCCGAAACCGGCGGACCTGATTTCCGACCTGGGGCGACTCAGGGACCAGTTAACGAACATGGCCTGAATCGCCCCGACGCCCGCTTTACCGGCGCGGGCTCCCGCCGGTCAGCTCGCCAGCAAGCGCAGAGTGGTTCGTAGATCCGCGGGCGCGAAGGGTCGGGTCAGGATGTCATCGGCTCCCCAGGACTCCCAGTCGCGCTCGTCGCGGGCATCCGCGGAGACGGTCAAAATGAAGGCCGGTTCCCGACCGCCCGCCAATCCCATGCGGCGGAACTTTCGATTGGAATGCTTTCGATTGGTCAGGAAGCCCCTGGCCCCGAGCATTTCCGGATTCAGGAATACGAACTCCGGCGCATCGGCTCCGAATTCTTCCAGGGCCTCGGCCATGCCGGGGGCCTCCCGGACATCCAGTCCCATGTCCATCAGGCCGTCCCGTAATTCCGCCCGAAACTCGGGTTCATAGTCCACAATCAGCGCCGGCCCGGTAGGAGCTCCTTCCTGGTTACTCGCCGATTTCGTAATATGTCTCATTTCTGGTTTTAAAGCGTGGTTAACAGTCATAGTGCAGTGCACCTCCTGATTTGTGCACAGCAAAAAGACTGGTAGCTCTACCGGCAAGTATTATTGGGGGTAATTTATGACAAACATCGAGAATTAGTCTTAAAATGTTGCAGATCGGTGCAATAATGCGCAAAAAGAGGCATCGAATGGCCGGAAAACTCCGCAATCGCCCCCACTTCCGTAGGAGTTCCTACGGAAGTGGGGGCGAATCGGGCGCTTTCGGAAGTGGAACGGGCTGCGAAATGGAATCAGCAGCCGGTATTCAGGATGGCGCAATCCTGGAGAGTTGCGGTCGTGCTCTGGAGAAATGTATTGGTATCACGGCCATAGAGAGTCCCGCCGGACTCATAACCGCCGCGGTCATACTGGGTCTCGTCCGTGATATAACCCATGTGACCGTTGGCGAGGGAGCCCACCATGGCGTATTCATTGGTGGTGGACTGTTTGCCCAGGGCGGTGGACTTGATTTGATTCCCAACGACCGTGATAGGCTCTCCCGGCACGCTCGTAATGGACAGGGA
>CAZGYS010000307.1:0-2890 GCA_964530305.1 uncultured Leptospiraceae bacterium | reverse complement strand
CTGGAACCCCAGGTCGCATAGAAGCCGCTGAAATAAGCCGTGGTTTCCAGGGAATCTCCCAGGGAAATATTCAGGTTCAGCCAGTCGGGAAGAAAGACGGCCGTATTTGCGTGGGTGGTAGTAGGCAAGGTAACCATTTTCGAAGCCGAACGCAGTTGACCCGTCGTCTGAAAATCGGACAGTCCGGCCGCCGCATCGACCACCGCCTGCCCCAGCAGATTACCCACATTGGTCATATCCAGTTGGTGCACAATCTGGGTCGAAATGGGCGAAATGTCTCCCACCGAACCGTTGATGAACATGGCCACATTCGTGCCGGCGCCGTAGTTGTTCTCGATTACCCGCATGGCCCAGCCGACATTATCGCCGGAGAGCAAGGTATTGATGGGCTGCAGGGAAGTTGCGTGCAGGGCGAAGTTAAAGAAGGTGGCCACCACCGCGTTCGTGCTGGCGTTTTGCAATTGCCAAACGATGAGATCCGTGTCGATGGGAATGGTCTCACCCGCCTGATAAAATTCCGAACGGCGATTCTTCTGAACGGCCGGACCGGTGACTTTCGTGGCGGCCATTCTTACATTCACCACGCTTTGATCGGCGGCCTTGATGGCGGCGACGATACCATTGGCAATGCGATCCAACGACTCGGGCACGAATACGTCCATACTGGCGAATTTCCACATGGGTTTCGTGGCGAAAGCACCCGGACCGGAGTGGGTATGAGTAGAGAACAGCATCAGTTGATTGCGATCATTGTAGTTCCCGCCCACCGTCGCGTCCGTACTCAATTTCTGGTACACGGTATCATAAAGATCCTGGGTCGTCCCGACCAGGTCCGCTGAAACGAAAGCGTAGCGTTGGCCGCCGGCCACGATGACCACGGCGCGCGCCAACGCGCTGTTCTCGGGATACACACCGTCACTCCTGCTGAAGTAATGATGGTGGGGACTCTGCCCGGGACTAACTACTTCCTGGGAAATACTGGAAAATAAAATCGCGCGGCGATTGAAACCGGCCAGGGGAATGTCTCCCGTCAAACCACCGGAGACGACATTATTCAAAAGCAGATAATCCTGTGCCAGATCCACTTTGCCGAAGCCGGCCTGGAAAGTAGCACCGCCGCCGGAGTCCGCTTTGGTAATTGCGTTAAGAGTACCGCGCGCCGGGTCCGTAAAAAGACGCCCGTTGGCCATGAGACCGGCAACATTATTCAAGGACGCGTTCAGCTCCAGCGCCGAGTTCAACCCGAGGGCGGCCAGAATATCGGACGTGGTTGAATCATCATCTCCGGAGCAAGCCGAGCCCGCCAGAATGAAGATGGAACAGAAGATAGCCAGGATCATCCGCGGGGCGGAGATTCTCTTTTTTGCAATATTTTCAAACATGCTCGCATGCTCGAATTTTTTTGAAGCCCTGTAAATCGATTTTTCAGAATATAAAGTGTAAAAATCGCCAAAAATTGGAGGCGCCGGCGAGCCCATTCAGGCCGAAAATGAAGCATGCTCCAGCGCAAGAAACACCTTGAATCGCCCGAAAACGCATCCGTTTCCCGACCTCGGCTTCGGTCGCATTCGGTCACGCGGGCCCTGTTTTTTTCCGCCCTGGCGATGACCATGACTTGCGCCCCCGGCGATTCCGATTCCATTCGAGCGCGGAGTTCCGACGACGTTCCTCCGAAATTGAGTCCCGAACAAGCGCGGATTTTCCGCATCACGGATCTGGATCCCTTCCCCCGACGTCGGCGCCTGCGAGCGGCCCACTACCCGGCTTCCAATGAATATCGCATCGATTTGTTTCAGCAACACATCAAGGGCCTGCGCGGCGGATACATCGGCGTGGGGACGGACCAGAACTTTACCTTCATCGCCTGGGCGCGCAGCGAATACGCCTGGTTGATCGATTTTAATCCGGTCATCGTCGCGGTGAATCGCATTCATATCCTGTTCTTGAAGGAAGCCCCCACCTACGGCGATTTTCGCGCCCTGTGGACGCAACCCCGCGCGCGAAAGTCCTTCGAGCTCATTCGCAAGCGATTTCTCACGGACGAGGACTATCCCACCATCGTAAAAGCGTGGCGCGTGGCGCGTCGCGGTTCGGCCGACGTACCGGAACGCTTGAAGGAACTCGATAAACTGAAGCGACGCTTCGGACTGGACACGTTTTCCTCGAACCCCCGGGACTATGCCTACGTTCGCGGGCTGGCCCTGGCCGGGCGCATGCAGGCGATTTCCGGAAACCTGCTGGGCAATCGCACCATCCCCGCCATATCCGCTTCCGCGCGAAAACTGAATACGGTTATCCGCGTCATGTACACCTCCAACGCCGAGGACTACTTTCGCGGCTACAAGAAGAACTTCCGCGAAAGCATCAAGGGACTACCGCTGGACGCCCGGGGCATGCTGATTCGCACCGTATCCTGGGGCGCGAAGCGTGAACTGGGTTGGCCCAAAGGCGAAAAGTACGTCAGCCACCCGTTTCACTATAATATTCAGCCCTTGCAAAACCTCCGCGCCTGGATGGCCCATCCCAAACCACTTTCCATCGTGAGCCTGATGCGAAAACGCACGCGCATGTCCCGGGGCTTTTCCCGGATCATCAAGGAACCCTGAGGCCGAGCCGTTCTCCCCACCGGGCTCCGGCGCCCGGGCGGGAAACCGCACCTTCCAATTATACTGGAATCTCCAGACGGGCTTTTATAATATGTAAAAAACCGGTTTGCACTTACTATATCGTGCCGCGGGCCGGGGCGTTCCAGGATGAATTCGAGACAATCGGAAAGCTCAACTCCCGTTCAGAGTCGTGGGGACGCGGAACTCTGGTTCCCCTCTCGCCTGTTTGACCGGGAAGACGAGATCGATGCCCTGTTCAGCTCTTTCACCCGAGCCGCTACGGC
>CAZGYS010000306.1:0-7711 GCA_964530305.1 uncultured Leptospiraceae bacterium | reverse complement strand
CGGCGCCCCCCTCAAGGGAAATCGCCCCGTCCTGTGGGGCAGTCGCGCAGGTGAGCGCCTGCGCAACGGCATGGAATTGACCGTACTTACGAAATCGGGCACGGGCCGCCTGGTCGTTCATTCGCGCCCGGGCGATTTTCTGGTAACGGAATGGAAAGGCTCCCCACCCGGGGACGCCGGGCACGGCACCATCGCCTTCACCAATAAGAAACCGACCATCCCGGGCATCTTCGACTGATCACGAAGAAGGTTTCAGGCCTTTTTCCCTGCTTGACGGGGACCCAAATTCAGCCTATTCTGTTCCCATGACCGTGGAAGAACTGATAGCTGAAGCGAGCAAGCTGTCCGCCGAGGATCGCGCCCGGCTGCTGGAGCATCTGGAAGCCGCGCATCTGGAAGCCGCGGTCGGGAAGCGATTGGACGAGGCCCGGGCGGATCCGTCCATTATGATTCCGTACGAAGAAGTACGCGCGCACGGTCGCGCCATAATCGAAAAGCACCGTGCGTCTCGAGTTTCATCCGGAAGCTGACGCCGAGTACGGCGAGATTCTGGAATACCTTGCTTCGGACTCCGTGATCTCCGCGGAGAAATTCGACGATTCCCTGCACGTCGCGCTCTTACGTATTAAGCAAAGACCCGCCGGCGGTCGCCCTACCTTTCGCGGATGCCGCCTGATGGAAGTGCGCGGTTTTCCCCATCGAATTATCTACAAGGAACTTGCCGACGCTCTCTGGATCCTGGCCGTCGCTCATACCCGACGCCGACCGGGCTACTGGACCGCGCGCATGAGTTGAAACCCGCTTTAGAACTTAAACACCATGAAGATGGAAGCGTAACGCGCCTCCGGATCGAATTTCATCGTTCGCGTATTCTGAGGCGAAAGCACGTCATCCTTGATATCGCCCGCGGCGTCCCCCGCCAGCACCAGGCTGTAGCTGAAACTCCAGTCGATGCGTTTATACCGGAAATCATATGTTATATCATACTCGCGAAACAGCCGGCGCTTCAAGAGAGAGGAGGCGCGCGAATCCAGTGAACCGTCCGCGTTCAAGGTATTGTCGAAGCGAGCGTTGGCACGGGACTCGGTGGTGAACCCGGAACGAATCGCCCCCGAGCTGCCGTACCAGGCGTCCTGCAGGCGATGTTTATCCACTTCCCAGTAAGCCAGGCGCAGCTTGCCGGCCTTGCCCATGAATACGGTCAGGTTAACCGAACGGCCGCGCATGTTGCGCCAGCTGACCTGGTCGGCCTGGCCGTAGAAACCGTGATTGGTGTGAAAGAGATTATTGAAGGTGGCCGTGACGGCGTCGGTTCGGTCCGGATCCCCCGTGGCCACATTGTACTCGGCGCCCAGGCGAAACGCGCCCACGCGAATCCCCACGTCCGCCGCCCAGGCGTAGGCGTCGTATTTGACCTTCTCCTTGTAGACCGCCTCGGTCACGGCGGAACCCGCCGAATCCGTCAGCGGCACACCGGCGATATCCGCGCGTTGAATGCGCTGGCCCAGCAGGTCCCACCCGGCGTCCACGGTCTGGCCGGTCACGCCGGTCTGGTAGGCGTACTCGAAGGTATAATCCAGGGTCACGGGGGATTTTTTATCGGACCCGAAATGAAACAGCGCCGGTGCTTTTTTATTTTCGCCCGTACGATTGGTAATGCGCCCGCCGAAGGTGTAGAGTTCATCACGCTGACGCTCCCGGTCCTGGCTGGTAATTTGAGTTCCCGGTCCGGGCACCGCCGGCGCGGAAGCCTGGATCCATTTCTTATGTACTCCGAGATAGTACAGGTCCAGCAACAGCCAGCGCCCGAAGCGAAAGGTATTATAAAATCCCGTGAAATAGGCGTCGTCCAGTTCACGCGCCGTGCTCGCGCGCACGCTACAGGCCAGCGTGGCGGCATCGCACGTGAAGGAAAACCCCGATGAGTTTCCGGACCCCACGGCCGTATTGTTGCCGGCGGTGTCGTTGTCTTCCTCGGCGATGACCATGGCCCAGGCGTGGGCATCCCAGAATTTCGTTTCCAGCTTGAACAGGAACCCGTCGAAACTACGACCGGTCGCCGTCCAATCCAGATGACCCACCAGGCGTTGATCGCCGTAGAAGAGGCGCTGACGTCCCACGCGAAGATGCACCGGCCCGATTAATCGGCGCGCCTCGAACCAGGCTTCGCGAATGTCCGTGGATTCGCCCGTGAAATCATTGGCCGTATTCAGGCCGGTGTCGCTGCCGGGCTGACCGCCCCACACACGCGCGTCCTGAATGGAAATGCGCGCGATGAGATCATCACTGAACTTTTTCTCAAAACCGAGAATCACCTTTTGATTCGCGAATTCGCTGATGTCGTCCGTGGTCTTATCGAAGTCGTAGTTCGCTCGATACTCGGGACGAAACCAGATCACCCCGAACATGGTCAGCCCGTCCAACCAGGTCTCCTCGAAACCATCCCCGGACTGAGCCTGGACGGGGACGGGGACGATAAAAAAGCCCGCGGATAAAATAAGGGAGAATGCAATCAGAAGATTGCGAAGAATACGTCGGTTCATGGATGGCACACCTTGCTCCGGATTACTCCCGGCATTAGACGATGATCGGCCGGTTTAATCGGGATATCAAGGCGATTTTCCCCCCTTTTTAAGAGGGGTGTAAACCGATTTTCAAGGCAGGTGCAATTATTTACGCCCTCCGTACATCAACGGAGGGTGTTCACTCAGCGAGCGATTTGCCTACATAACTTTGTCGAGCAGCTCATAGGTCTCGGAAACGAAGCGCTCGGTTTCATTGGGCCCAAGGTTCCCCTGGGCCAGACGCGCGAGCGCATAGACCTGACGAGCTACGATTTCATTCTTGCTGCTTGCTCCCTCGGCCGCGACGAGTCCGGGCCGGGCAAGGCGCTGAATGATATCGTTCTTCGAATTCAGAAGCAGCGTATGCTCTTCCGGGAACATGGCCGGCTTCTGCGACATGTGCGCCGTCATTTCGCTGAAGCGACGCATCTGTTCCGGCAAGAGAATCATGGCCGGCACTTCCTCGGTTTTCAAGGACTCCACTCGAATCGTAACTTTGTCGTTGGACAGGGCCTTCTTGAACAGGTCGGTCAGGTGGGAAGTCAGATCCTTATTGTCGGCGTCCACGAGTTTGCTTTCGCCGTCCTTGTCCAGGATGGTGTCCGCCAGTTCCGCGTCGATGCGCGCGAATTTGTAATCTTCCCCCTTCGTCTCCATGAACTGGATGAAATGGGAGTCGATCATGGTATTGAGCAAGAGCACCTGGATGTCCTGGCTCCGCAGCAGTTTCAGGGGACCGGCCTGGGTAACCGGATCCGAGCTGTAAAAAATCTTACCGTCGGTCTTCGTCTTATTGTTTACGACGTATTCCTCAAGGGTGACGAATTCGGCTTTGTTCTCTTCTTCTTTCTTTTCGTCCTTCGCGTCGTCTCCCTCGGCGCCGAGATCCAGCGGCGAAGGCGTCGACTCTTCCGCGGAACCGGTACCCGCGATTTGATACAGGATGGATTCCTTTACCAGGTCGAAGAAGCGTTCGTCGTTGAGAGCGCCGAATTTAACGAAGGGCGCGATGTCGGGCCAGATGGCGCCGAATTCCTCGCGATTATTCTTGAACTCCTGTTGGAGTCGATCGGCCACCTTCTTAACGATGTGGTTGGCGATTTTCTGGATCTGCGGTTCGTTTTGCAGATACGAACGCGAAACGTTCAAGGGTAGGTCCGGCAAGTCGATCACGCCCTGGAGCACGGTCAAAAATTTCGGAATCAGTTCCTGCGCTTCGTCGCTGACGAAAATCTGCCGACAGTAGATTTTCACATTGGAGCGATTCAGATCCAGCTCATGGGCCAGGCGCGGAAAGTACAAAATGCCCTGTAACTTGAAGGGGTGATCCACGTTCAAGTGCACGTAAAACAGCGGGTCTCCCTGATACGGGAACAAATAGCGATAGAATTCGTGGTAGTCTTCCTTCTTCAGGCTGGAAGGCATTTTGGACCACAGGGGAATCTTTTTATTAACTTCGGCGCCGTCGACATTGATGGGCACCGGGATGAAGTCGCAGTATTTGCGAACCAGCTCGGAGAGTTTGCCCTTGTCCAGGAGCTCCTTCTCGTCCTCGGCCAGATGCAGGGTGATGGCCGTGCCGCGCTTTTCGCGATCTCCTTCTCCGATTTCGTATTCAGTGCCGCCGTCACTGGCCCAGTGCACGGCTTTCGCGTCCGGACGAAAGCTCCGGCTCCGAATCTCGACGCGATTGGCCACCATGAAGGAGGAGTAGAAACCCAGGCCGAAGTGCCCGATGATGCCGCCCTGGTCTCCTTCCTGGGCCGCTTCGTATTTCTTGATGAATTCCTCGGCGCCGGAGAAAGCAATCTGAGTAATGTACTTTTTGATTTCATCGGCGTCCATGCCGATGCCGTTGTCCTCAATGGTCAACGTGCCGTTCTCAGAATCGATGTTCAGGTTGATGTGGTAATCCTCGTCCTCGGCCTGGTAGACATCCTCCGAGAGGCCTACCTTGCGCACCTTGGTCAGGGCGTCGAAGGCATTGGAGCAGAGCTCGCGGATGAAGATCTCTTTTTCCGAATACAACCATTTCTTTATAATCGGTAATATATTTTCCGTCTCTATGGAGAGCTTACCCTTTTCCATGACCACATTTTCCTCCGTCATAACGATTGACCGGTGCCGGACGGCGACCGTGATGTCAAGTAATAGTTCACCCGTCGGTAGGAAGATGTTGAAGCAGGAGAAATTCGGACGACTGGAGTAGCGCCCGTCCGGTGGGGAAGTCCGCGTGAGCGTGGGTGCCGTCGGCGAGTGCTGAGGCCCGGGCGATGCGCGCGAGCCGAGCGGATTTACAAATTGGAATTACTTCTTTTTAACTTTGGGACAGGGGCAGGATTGCTCGCAAAAAATCTCCGCGCCCCGGCACAGGGCCAGACAGGAATTGTCCATGGTGCCCTTATCCGTGCAGACCTTTCCGCCCGCCTGCTTGCTGTTGAGGCAATAACCACAGCGATCCGCCGGCCCTACCCCACCGCCGCCGTTTCCATCGGGTACCGTGGATCCCTTGCAAGCGGGAAGGAATACGAACGCGGCGAAAATCAGGCATGAAAGAGCGACTCGAAGTTTTGAAAATGACATGCTCGTGAAAATCCTTGTTCGTAAAAACTGAAAATTCATTTTATTTTGTAATCAGGGGATGTCAATTCCCAATTTCCCCCGAAGTGAAATTAAATCGAGCTCCGCGACTGAATTCCAGCGGGTGCGCGAGCCGACATTGAATACGATACCATCATGCCCGAAATCGATTCCGAATTTGTACGCACCCCGCGGGGACGCATGCTCCAGCGACTGCTGGTGCTCTTAAATAAGGACGTAAAGACCGCCGGCCTGCGCCTGCTGGCGGGAGACGGCCGCGTACTGCTGGCCCTGGGAGGGCTGACCCACGAAGGCGAAACCACGACCATCGAACTGGGCGAATACGAACTACTTCTGGGCAAGGCGCCCGGCTCCATCACCACCGCGGAGCGCGCGGCCTTGCGAGCACTGCGACGCATCGTCGAGGACCTGCTTTCGCGCATCGCGAAGCACGAAAGCGGTCAACTGGGCGCCATCTCCTTTTCAAACCTGGTGGCGGGCTACCTGGAAAACCTGAAGCTGCTGGAATCGCGCTCCACCCTGCTGCAGAACTACGAACACATCATTCGCCTCAACGATCAAATCCTCATGGCCCAGGATCTCCAGGCCGTCCTGCAAATCATCATGGACATGGCGGCCCAGGCCATCGGCGGATCGGGCTCTTCGCTCTTGCTGGTGGATTCGCGTACCGGCGAAATGTACTTCAATGTGGTCTCGGGAGACAAAGGCACCGAGCTTCAGGAGATTCGCATCCCCGCCGGCCAGGGCATCGCCGGAAGCGTCGTCCAGAGCGGTCGCCCCGAATTGATTCCGGACGTGGGACGCGATCCGCGCACCTTTCAGAAAGTGGACAAGGTGCTGGAACAGACCACGCGGGACATGGTGGTCGTGCCCATCGTGGCGCGGGGACAAATCATCGGTGTTATCGAGGTGATCAATTCCATCGCCGAGATCGGCTTTACGGAAGAGGACCTGGAATTCCTGTCCAACATTGCCTCCCACACCAGCCTGCTCATCGAGAACGCTCGCGGTAAGGAAGACCTGGTCAAGACCAACCAGGAACTGGACCGCCGCGTCGCCGAAACCAATGCCCTCTACGAAGTCGGTAAGGTTCTCAACAGCACCCTGGCGCCGGACGAACTCAAGCAGGGATTCCTGCGGGGCCTGATGAAACTGCTGCGCATTCGCCACGGCTCCATCATCGATTATCGCGAGGAATCACGGGAGCTGGTACACGAAGCCGGCCTGCGCATTTCCGAAAAGCAGAGCTTCGAAAAAACCGAGGAAACGCCCGTCTACGAAGGCACCCATGACATCATTCTGTGGATGAAGCAAAATCGCGAACCCTTCTTCTTCGGCGAAGGCGATGAGTCGGCCGGCGGGCTGGCCAAACGCTTTCGCAAGGATAATCCGACCCTTTTCGGCGGTTCAGACAGACCGGCCGTCTGGATTCCGGTAGGCCTTTCGGATTCCTCCGGCGAAATCGACTTTATTATTTCCCTGGGCGAAGCGGGGTATCGCAAGGGCGATTCGGCCGGCAGCCTGAACTTCTTTCGCGGCGTAATGAATCAGGCCGATGCGGCCTTTCGCAATGTCAAAACCCACGCCGACGCCCTGGATTCCCGAGAAAAGGAACAGCACATTCGCCAGGTCTTTCAAAAGTACGTTCCGGCCAGGGTCGTGGGCGAAGTGCTTGAGCAAAAGGAAACTCCCGGCCCGCGCGCGCAGGAGGCCACCGTGCTCTTCGCGGACATCCGCGGGTTTACGCGATTGGCGGAAGTCATCGAACCGGCTCTACTGGTGCAACTGATCAATGAATTTTACGAGGCCATGGTGCCCATCGTGGACAAGCACGGCGGCATCATCGACAAGTTCATGGGCGATTCGCTCATGGCGGTCTTCGGCGTCCCTCGCCCGGACCCGGCCGACGCCTCCAATGCCCTGAACGCCGCGCGGGAAATGCAGGACCGCCTGGACCAGCTCAATCGCGAACGCAGCCGCGAAAATCGCCCGGCCTTCGCCATGGGCATCGGCATGCATTCGGGCCACGTCATCGCCGGCAATATCGGCGCCAGCCGTCGCCTGGACTACACCGTCATCGGCGATACGGTGAACCTGGCCGCGCGCCTGGAGAAAGTGGCCAAGGATTATAGAAGCGGGATTTTGTTTTCGGAGGATACGCTCCTTCGCGCCGGTACGAAATGGCCCGTGCGGGAGGCGGATTTGTTGATGGCCCGAGGTCGCATTGAAAGCACGCGAGTGTACGAACTCATCCAGCGCGACGAGAATCGCATGAACGAAATCATGCCTCGCTGGAACGAAGCCCTGCGCAAGTATCGAGGACGCGATTTCGCCGACGCCCTGAATGAATTTCAGGCCATCAAGAGCGCGCTGGGCCACGACTCGCTTTCGGACATCTACATCAAGCGCTGCGCGGAATACATCAGCGCGCCCCCGCCGAAGGATTGGGACGGGGTATACCGCGTTACGGTCTAGAGGGGCCCGACGCGGGACACGCGCGACTGGTCAGCGCGACCCCGCGCAGTTCAATAAAAATCGTTCCCCCA
>CAZGYS010000305.1:0-7734 GCA_964530305.1 uncultured Leptospiraceae bacterium | reverse complement strand
GACTCTTTTCTGCCGGCGCTGAGCGTGGAAGCCGGCCTCATCACGGCGGACCTCCAGCGCGAAGCACGCGAAAGAGGATTGTATTTTCCCGTGGATTTCGCCTCCAGCGGCTCGTCCACCATCGGCGGGAACATCGCCACCAACGCGGGCGGCATTCACGTCATAAAATACGGCATGACCCGGCAGTGGGTCCTGGGCCTGACCCTGGTTACGGGCACGGGGGAAATCCTGCGCATGAACGGCCCCCTGCTCAAGAATAATACCGGCCCGGACCTGAGTCGGCTGGTGGTCGGCTCCGAGGGCATTCTGGGTTTTATTACCGAGGCGATGATTCGCCTGACTTCGCCGCCCGGCGAAAGCGAAACCATGCTCATGGCCTTGAGTGATTTCGCGGGCGCGCCGCGCATCCTGCGCCTGGCGCGCGATGCCGGCCTGGATTTGAGCGTCTTCGAATACTTCGACGGCGATTGTCTGCGCGTCACGCGCGAACACCTGGGCCTGCCGGAGCCCTTTCGCGAATCGCCGGGACATTACGTGCTGCTGGAATTCACGCGCGAGGAATCGCCCCAAAAACTTGAGACCTTCCTGGCGTCCGCCGCGAAGGACCCGGCCTTTCACGACGCCCTGCGTGCCGAGAGCACCTCCGCGAAAACGAACTTTCGCGCCTACCGCGACGGCATCAGCGAAAGTTTGTCCATGGGTCCCCTGGTGCACAAGAACGACATCTCCCTGCCCATTCCCGAGATGGAGGCCTTCATTATAAAGCTGAAGGCACTGCTGGACCGAGACGGCCGGGGAATTCGCGCGGTGGTCTTCGGCCACATCGGCGACGGAAACCTGCATGTAAATCTGCTGCAATCGCCCGAGCTGAACGACGCTGCCTTTCATAAAGCGGGCGAGGAACTGGACGAGGAAATCTACGGCATGCTCAAGACGGCCGGCGGCTCCATCAGCGCGGAGCACGGCATCGGCCTGCTGAAAAAGAAATACCTGGGCTATACGAAGTCGGAGGGCGAAATGCGTCTGCTAAAGCAAATCAAGGCCCTCTTCGATCCGCGCGGGATCATGAATCCCGGGAAGGTATTCTAGCGAAAGCAGTGCAATATTAACGGCGGCGAGCCAGGTTCGATGACGGTTTGATTACGAATCCGCGTATCCGCCGTGGCGAATGTCACGGGCCTTAACGTAGAAGATTACGTTCTCGGCGATGTTCGTGGCCAGGTCCCCAATGCGTTCCAGGGCCTTGGCAATAAAGGCCTCGGAGACTATGCTGGTACTCTCGATAATGCGGTCCTCAATGGCATCCACCTGGAACTCAAGCTCCATGACGCGCTCGGCGTCGGCCACTTCACCTTGAATCAGAGCTTCCGTGGCGGTTCGGAGCGCTTCCCGGGTCTTGTCCGCCAGTTCCTTCATATCTCCCTCAAGGCCCCCGTTGAACTTACGGGCCCACTTGGCGATGGTCTTGGACTGGTCCCCCACTCGCTCCAGCTCCTTGATGGTCTTGATGGTGGAGACGATATAGCGGAAATCCACCGCATAAGGGTCCTTGAGCAGCAGATCCATGCACATATTATCAATCTTGATTTCCAGTGCATCGATTTTGGAGTCCATCTCCCGAATCTGCTCCAGGTTCTCCGGGCGAGTTTCTCGCACGTTTTCCACAGCCAACTCGAAAATTGCCTCAGCTTTGCGAGCCATCAGGCTCACTTCCTTCTTTAAATTCTCAATTGATTCCTGAATCAGCATAAATTACGTACCAGTCGTGTCCCCGTCAGACAAACGTCACAAAAATCGAGTTTCTAATAGTAGAGAAAACAGTTTATGCTGGAATCCAGTGTCGGGTCAACCTTTTCTGCTTTTCAGGGTATGCATTGCCGGAGTACGACACATTTTCGTAATGAAATTGTCACAAATAAAACATCTTAATGTCAGGGATTCAGAGAATCGCGAATCCGGACTTGAGTCGTGAGCTCCCAGGAGCATCGCCGGCACTCAAGGGTTCGGCAATTGCATACAAAGGAAATATCAGCACATGAAAACGATCAAGAACAGTGCATTTAATAAGCCCGCGCACAAAATCGCGCTGGTCGGAATATTATGCGCTCTGACCGCCGTGGTAGGCTGCGGGCGCAAGAACATCATCGCCATCGACGGTTCCAGTACCGTGTATCCGATTTCGGAAGCAGCGGCGCACCAATACAGCAAGGTCCGCAAAGACGTATACGTCACCGTGGCGTTCAGTGGAACGGGCGGCGGATTCAAGAAATTCTGCAATGGCGAAACCGATATCTCGAACGCTTCGCGCCCCATCAAGAAAACCGAAGTTGAACTTTGCGCCAAGGGTGGTATCGAGTACAAGCAATTCTCCGTCGCCTTCGACGGCCTGGCCGTGATGGTAAACAAATCCAACACGTTCGTAAACCAACTGACCACCGCTCAACTGAAGAAAATCTTCCAGAAAGCCGCCCCGGCTAAATCCTGGAAAGACGTCAATCCCGCGTGGCCGGATCTGCCCATCAAGGTGTTCGCGCCCGGTAAGGATTCAGGCACCCATGACTATTTCGTCGAGGCGATTCTCGGCAAGAAAAGCATCATGCGCAACGACGCCTCCTTCAATGAGAACGACAACGTTCTGGTTCGCGGAATCGCGGGCGAAAAAGGCTCCATCGGTTTCTTTGGTCTGGCTTACTACGAAAGCAACAAGGACAAACTCAAGATTGTACCCATCGTCAATCCCAAAACGAGCAAGGCCGTTGTCCCCTCCCTGGAGACCGTCAAGAGCGGAACCTACGCTCCTCTTTCGCGCCCCCTGTTCATCTACGTGAGCAAAAAATCCATGACCAAACCGGATTTCAAAAAATTCGTGACCTTTTACCTGACCAATGCCGCGAGCATCAGCAAGGAAGCTAAATACATTCCCCTGACCGACGCGGAATACAAAAAGGCTCTCGCCGATCTGGCGGCCTTCTAACACATAACGCATGAGTTCAAGTTCAACGAATAACAACATAGACCATACAAAGCCCGGCGAAGTAAATCGCCGGGCGTTGTTTAAACGTTTCGGTCAACGACCTTCGTTCGCGCCCGGGGAAATCGCCATTCTCTGGGCTTTTCGCGTTCTGGCCTACCTCACGGTAGCCGTTACCATCGCGATCATCGTCGTGCTTTTGAAGGATGCGGTGATCTTCTTCGGCAAGGTCGGCATTCTCGACTTCTTGACCGGAACCGAATGGGACCCCTTCGGGAGACCACAGCGTTTCGGTATCCTGCCCCTGCTTACGGGTAGCTTGATGGTTGCGCTGGGTTCGTGCGCCATCGCCGTTCCCCTGGGACTGGGCACGGCCATCTATTTGACCCAGTACGCGCCCCGTAAAGTGCGCGAAGTCCTGGGACCCATCGTCGAAGTTCTCGGCGGCATCCCCACGGTCGTCTACGGCTACTTCGCCGTTACCGCCGTGACACCTTTTCTGAAATTATTTTTTCCCGGCATCGAGGTGTTCAACGCCCTGTCGGCCTCCATCGTCGTAGGCATCGGCATCATGCCCATGGTATCATCCCTTTCGGCGGAGTCCCTGCGTCTGGTGCCCGGCTCCATTCGAAACGCCGGTTATGCCCTGGGCATGCGCAAGTTTCACGTCGTCGTCAAAATCATGATTCCCGCGGCGGCGTCGGGCATCGTCTCGTCGATCATCCTGGCTTTCGCCCGCGCCATCGGAGAGACCATGGCCGTAACCCTGGCCGCCGGTCAGACGCCCTACATGGGTGTAAATTACTTGAAGGGGATTCAGACCATCACCGCCTTCATCGTCCAGGTCAGCAAGGGCGACGCCGCGTCGGGCACGCTGGAGTACTATACCATTTACGCCCTGGGCCTGACGCTCTTCATCATTACTTTCTTGTTCAATTATCTTGCGTCCCGCATCGTTAAGCGCTTTCGCGAGGTCTACCAGTGAGGTTGTTTTTCCATGCAACGCAAGGATAAGTATCAATTATACGGACTCGTCTTCCAGCTGGTTTGTCTGGCGGCCAACATCACGGCCGTCATGTTTCTGGCCGTGCTCTTGATCCGCATCGCGGAGCAGGGTCTGGGAACCATCAACCTGAACTTTCTCTCAGGCTTTCCGGCTCCCCGGGCCAATCAAGCGGGTATACTACCGGCTCTGGTGGGCACGGCCATGCTGATGGTCTTCACCACGCTGGCGGCCGTACCCATGAGCCTGGGCGCCGCCATTTATCTGGAAGAGTACGCGCGCAATTCGCGCATCGTACGCTTCATCAAGCTTAACATCCAGAACCTGGCGGGCGTACCGTCCGTCGTTTACGGTATTCTGGGTCTTACGATCTTCGCGCGGGGCGCGAGCCTGGGCAACAGCGTTCTGGCCGCCTCATTGACCATGGCGCTTCTAATCCTGCCCATCATCACCATCGCCGCGCAGGAAGCCCTGCGGGCGGTGCCCGAGTCTTTTCGCCTGGCGGGTTACGCCGTGGGCATGACCCGCTGGCAGGTAGTTCGCCACCAGGTGTTGCCGCTGGCGGTACCCGGCATGATGACCGGGATGATTCTCGCGCTTTCGCGCGCCATCGGCGAATCCGCGCCGCTGATCATGGTGGGCGCCGTGGCCTTCATTCCTTTTCTGCCGACGAATCCGTTGGACAAGTTCACCGCGCTGCCGATTTTGATTTACGATTGGACGGACAGGCCGGAGGCGGCCTTTCGCGAAATCGCGGCATCGGGCATCATCATTCTGCTGGGCGTACTTCTGCTGATGAACGCCGCGGCAATCTACATGCGACTACACTACAAAAAGAAATTTAAGAATATTTATGCTTAAGGGGCGCCCCATGGCCGAGGAAACTACCCAGGAACAACAACAAGGCACGGCCCGTATCAAGGCCGAACCGAAAACGGAATCTTCCGCCCCGGCGGACGCGGCCTTCAAGTGCAAGGACGTCTCCATTTACTATGGCGATTTTCGCGCCGTCGAGAATCTGAGCATGGACGTTCAGCGCAATCACGTCACGGCGCTCATCGGACCGTCCGGTTGCGGGAAGAGTACTTTCCTGCGAACGCTGAATCGCATGAACGACTTCATCGAAGGCTGGCGCATGGAGGGCGAAATCCTCCTGGGAGACGAAAACCTCTATTCGCCGAAGGTGGATCCGGTGGATGTTCGCCTGCGCGTGGGCATGGTATTCCAGAGCCCGAACCCCTTCCCCAAGTCCATTTACGAAAACATCGCCCTGGGCCCGCGCCTGAACGGTTACACCGGAGACCTGGACGAACTGGTGGTCACCTCCCTGAAGCGTGCCTTTCTGTGGGATGAAGTTAAGGACAAGGTTAAGGAAAGCGCCTATTCCCTTTCAGGCGGCCAGCAGCAACGCTTGTGCATCGCGCGCGCCATCGCCATGCATCCCGAAGTACTGCTCATGGACGAACCCACGTCGGCCCTGGACCCCGTCTCCACGGCGCGCATCGAGGAGCTCATCCTCGAACTCAAGAAGAACTACACCATCATCATCGTCACCCACAACATGCAACAGGCCGCCCGCGTAGGCGATATGACGGCGTTCTACTTCCAAGGGAAGCTCGTGGAGTACGATAAGACCTTTAAGATGTTCACCAACCCGACGGAAAAGCTGACGGAAGAATATATTACGGGTAGGTTTGGGTAAAAAGAGGGTCGAAGGGTTTAAGGGCTAACGGTCTAAGGGCTAAAGGTTGAAGGGTCCAATGGCCGTTCGCTATTTTGTCACACCCGTATGATATGATGGCCCATGGCTTATCAATCATTTCGCGAGCTGCGAGTTTATCAGGCGGCACGCAAACTGGCCGTATCGATTTACGAAATTTCCGGTAATGGGACGCTCGCGCGGGATTTCGGCCTCCGAGACCAGATTCGCCGCGCCGCCGTATCCATCGGGGCCAATATCGCCGAAGGCTATGAACGGGCTACCGACCGGGACTTCATTCGCTTCCTCTATATTTCGAAATCATCTCTGAGTGAATTACAGGCACATATGGACCTGGCCCACGACCTGCGTCTTATCGACGAAACAGTATATCGCTCTCATGACGGCCAATGTGAGTCCATCAAAGCCATGCTCATAAAGCTGATTCAGGCGAGGAGAGGATTGAAAGGTCGAAGGGTTTGAGGGTCCGAAGGTCTAAGGGTCTAATGGTATAAGAGTTAGAAGGTCCAGGGGTTAAAGGTCTAAAGGTCCAAGGGTTGAAGGGTCACGATTTAGGACCATTTGACCGTCCACCTTTCGACCATTAGACCCTTCCGCCATTAAACCCTTTCACCATTAGACCCTTCACCCCTACCCATTACTCAACAAAATCTTAAACATCGCCCCGCCGCCCCGAGCGTCCTCCACCCAGGCTTCGCCGCCGTGGATCTGGGCGATGTGCCGCACGATAGACAGCCCCAGGCCGGTACCGCCCTCTTCTCGGGAGCGCATGCGGTCCACGCGAAAGAAACGTTCGAAGATCTTATTGCGAAGCTCCGCGGGAACTCCGGGGCCCTGATCCGAAACCTCGACTAAAGTCCGGTTGCCGGCGCCCGCCGAGAAGCGTACCTTCACCACGGACTTCTCGGGCGAATAACGGGACGCATTGGCGATTAAATTCAACAGCAGGTGTTCCAAAAGCAAGGGATCCGCGTAGGCCCGAAACTCGTCGGGGATATCCAGGTGCAGCTCCTGATCTCGCGCCTGCAGAGCGCCCGTAACCATGGCCGTGATATTGCCCATGTAATGACGAATGTCAATCCACTCGGGATGAAACGGATACTCGCGTGATTCCACGTAGGAAATCGCCACCATGTCCTCGATGATGCTCTCCATGCGGTGCACATTGCGAAGGATGGCGTCCATGAAGCTCTTGAGGGGCTCCTCTTTGGCTCGCGGGAGCAGGGTCTCGGCATATCCGCGAATACTCGTGATGGGAGTCTTTAGCTCGTGGCTTGCGTTCTGCAGGAACTCCTGACGCATGCGACGCACGTTCTGTTGTTCGGTCTCATCGCGCACGATGAACAGATACATGCCCGCTTCGTCGGTCGGCCGCACGGGATAACAATTGAGCTTGTAAAAGCGATTCGCGTCGCGAACTTCCCGGGTTTCGAAGAGACCCGTGCGGCGTTCCGCCTCCTCCAGGGGGGACACATCTCCGACGTCTCCCGCCGCGTCCAGGCGCACGATCTGGTGGGCGTATTCCAGAATTTCCGAATTACGAATGGCCTTGAAATAGGGGCGGCCCTGACTCTCGGGCAATACCAGGTCGGCGTCCAGGGCCGGGTTTTGATACAAGATCAAACCTTCACTGTCCAAACAGAAAACACCCTCACGAAAGGCGTTCAGGAGCGATTGCAGGAGACCTTTTTCCAGCCGCAAGGTCAGGGTTTCCCGCGAAGCGTGATTGAGGAATTCCTCCATTTGCCGATGCAGCCGATAAACCTCCGGCATGGGCGCCGGCTCCGGCCCGAGAGCGATACGCGAGGGAAACAGCTTGATATCGCGGCTGATGCCGCGAAAGAACTCGTTGAGGGTTCGCCACAGACGCAGGGAAAGCAAGGCGGTCAGGGCGCAGCCGGCCAGGGCTACCAGGGCGATGCGACGAACCAGGTGTTCTCCCGCGAAGGACTCGGGGAATAGATAGACGCAGGCGATTACCAGCGTCGAGGGAAAGAGTGCAATGAATATTAGTCGGGTCGATAAACGCTTCATGCCTGG
>CAZGYS010000304.1:5963-7736 GCA_964530305.1 uncultured Leptospiraceae bacterium | reverse complement strand
CCTGCCCTTCACGAACACCGTGCGCAAGGCCTGTTTGTTTTTCTTCGGCCTGGCCGATACGACGGTCTCCCATTCCGAGGGCTGGCACTTCGGGCACCTGGGGCGATTGGTGGAGCGCGCCGATAAGACCAGTCGCCTGCTGGACGTGAAATACTTTATTCTTTTACCGAAAGCCGACGACGTGGGCGGTTCCTTCGACCTGCTGCAATGGTCTTCCGTGCTCAAGTCCGCCAGCGCTTACGAAATGTTTCATCGCCGCTTTGACCGCATTTCGCCGCGACACATCGCCGAGTTTCTAATTCTGGACAATGAATTTCCCCGCGCCGTACGCTTCTGCATGGAACACGCCGAGGAATCCCTGCGCAAAATTTCCGGTCGCTCTTCGCGCGGTTTTACCAATCCCGCGGAAAAAGCCCTGGGCCGCTTTCGCTCTCAGCTCGACTACACCGACATCAAGGACATCTTCAATCAGGGCCTGCACGAATTTCTGGATCTACTGCAATCGCGCATGAATGAAATCGACGTGGCGCTGCATGAGACGTTTTTTCAGTTGGATGACGGCGTTCAGGAGCAACTTCAGGGCGGATCTTCCCAGTTTTCATTGTAGTGCAAGCGTGTGACATTCAGGCTTGACTTTCTCACAAAAACATGCTACGCATTCGCCCCGGGCCGCCGCAACCGTCCCCCGGCACCGCCTCGCGCACGCGCCGAATTATCGCCGGCCCTCCGCCTCTCCACCCGCCCGCACTATCGGGGGTTATGTTATGTGCCCTTCACGGACCTATCGCATAACCGATATTAGAAAGACCTGAAGTTCCCGTATTGAAGCCCGTGTCCACCGTGGCGTCGTCGTTGACGCGAAACAAACGAAAGACACCCGTACCATTGAAAGTCAGCGTATTGCCTACCACGTAGAGATCGCCGTCCGCCGCGGGACTGGCGCGCATGAATTCGACGTCCGAAACCCCGCTCACGGGGAAGGCGGTGTCGATGGTACCGTCCGAATTATAACGGGCCATGCCGTTCGTATTGGCGGCGGAATTGCAGCCGGTGAAGCCGCCGGCCACGTAAACATCGCCTGAACCGTCATTGGTGGCCGCCATGGCCTCCACGTTATTATCGCACGCGAGCGAAATATTAAAACCGGCGTCCCGCGTACCATCGCCGTTGACCCGCGTGAGGCGCCCCTGGGTCGCGCCTTGAAACTGGAGAAAGCTGCCGAAGACATATAAATCCCCGGTTCCGTCCCCGGCCAGGACCGCGTGAAAGGCGTTGCCGATGTTGAAGCCCGCGCCCAGATTAAAGGAGCCGTCATGGGTGCCGTCGTCATTGAGACGAATCAGATTATCATAAGCCATCCCATTGTAATTGGCGAAAGCTCCCACGACGTAAACATCATTGCTGCCGTCATCCAGGGGTATGACGTCTCGGGCGACGCTGGCCGTAATGCCCGTGCCCACGTTAAAGCCGGTATCGCGCGTGCCGTCGGAATTGATACGGACAATGCGCACGCTGCTCGCGCCGTCATAAGTAGTGAAGTTACCGGAGGCATAGATATCGCCTGAACCGTCCGGCGCCGCGGCGATGGACCAGACTTCATTATCGAATCCGGTGCCCGTATTAAAAGTCGTATCAATACTGCCGTCAACATTGATACGCACGATACGATTCGCCGTCGTGCCGTTGTAGGAGGTAAAATTTCCACCCACGTAAACTTTTCCGGAGCCGTCCGGCGCAACCAGCAATCCCCGCACCTGGCCGGTGGCGCCGGTC
>CAZGYS010000304.1:0-5945 GCA_964530305.1 uncultured Leptospiraceae bacterium | reverse complement strand
TACCGTTTGTTTCGATGCGCGCGATTTTTGACGCAGCCGTGCCGTCGTAGTCGGTGAAGTTACCGGTTACGTAGATCACGCTTTTACAGGCGATGTTTACCTGCGCGGTACCGGAGTCCGGCACCGTGCCGCCTCCGTCCGAGGCCAGACAAGCCTGGGGAACGGGCATGACGTCCACGGTGACCGTATAGGAATCGCCCGGATTCAAAACCGTCGAGAAAGCGTAGGTTCCGTCCGCGCTGATGGTGATGGTCTCGGTGCCGTTCAACGTGGCCGTGACGGAGCCGTCCAGGCCGCTCACGGTTCCGCCCACCCCGGACACGGGCGTCGTCGTATCCGCCGCGGCGGTGTTCGCACAGGCGCTACCCAGCAGGCACTCCGTCAGGCGAAGAAGATAAAATTCAGCCGTAGCGGGATCACCCGGGTTATAAGAATCCGGGGGCGAACAGGCAATGGCGGCGGTAAGGCATATGGTCAGGGCGATGAGTCGTGCATTCATTTTTATATAACTTATACCGCCGCGCGTCGGTAAGCTGGTCGAATGCTCAAGGAAAATTAGTGATAAAATGGGACGAATGTTCGGCCTTGCGAAATATTCATCGCTTCGCGCGCGTCAAAGGATCGGGCCGCTATATCGTTTCTGATAATTTGGGACGCGTTCAGGGCGCGATGGCATCGCCGGTATTGGCAAGCCCGGAGCCGCCGGTGTTAAAGCCCGTGTCGATGGAGGCATCCGAATTTACGCGAACGAGTCGATTGACGCCCGTGCCGTTGAAATTCAGAAGGCTGCCGACGATATAGACATCACCGTCCGCGTCGTTGGAGGCGCGGAGGAATTCAATACCGGAGACCCCCGTAACGGGAAAACCGGCGTCGATGGTTCCGTCGGAATTGAAACGCGCCATGCCATTGGTATTGCCCGCGGAATTACAGTCGGAGAAAGGACCCGCCACGTAGACATCGCCTGAACCGTCATTGGCGACCGCGACCGCGTCCACGTTGGAATTACAACCGGGTGAAATATTAAACGCAGTATCGCGCGAACCGTCCGGATTGATGCGCGTCACTCGCCCCTGCACCGTACCTTGGTACTGCGTGAAGGTTCCATGCACATACAGATCACCGGAGCCGTCATTGGAAAGAACGGCGTAAAGCGCCTGGCCGCCGTTAAAACCGGCTCCTAGATTGAAAGTGCCGTCATGGCTGCCGTCGTCATTGAGGCGCAGGAGATTGTCATAGCCCGTTCCATTGTAATTGGTAAAATTCCCCACGACATAAATATCATTGCTGCCGTCGGTGGTGGCGACGACGCGATCCGGCGGGCCCGGCGAAATACCGCTCCCGGTTGCGAAGGCCGTGTCCGCGGTACCGTCCGAATTTATGCGCACGATGCGAATATGGCCCGCCCCGTTATAGGTTGTGAAATTTCCCACGGCATAGATATCGCCGGAGCCGTCCGGCGCGGCCGCCAGGGAGCGGACTTCATTGTTGAAGCCGGTTCCGGAGTTGAAAGTCGTATCGATACTGCCGTCGACATTAATGCGCACGATGCGATTCGCCGCGGTGCCGTTGAAGGAAGTAAAGTTCCCGGCCGCGTAGACCTTGCCCGAACCATCCGGACTTACCAGCAAACCGCTCACCGTTCCAGCGCCGCCGGTCAGGCCCGTACCCACGTTGAACGTAGAGTCGTAGGTTCCATTGGTTTCGATACGGACAATCCTGGACGAGGCATTGCCGTCATAATCCGTGAATTGGCCGCTCACATAAATGATGCTCTTACAGGTGATGTCCACCACCGCGGAACCCGTGTCCGGCACGGTACCACCCGACACGCCGGCAATGCAGGCTTGCGGAACGGGCATGGTATCCACGGTGACGGTATACGAATCGCCCGGATTCAATACGGTGGTAAAACCATAGCTTCCGTCCGCGGAAATGGTAATGGTCTCGGTCCCATTGAGAGTGGCCGAAACCGAGCCCACGAGTCCGACCATGGTCCCGCCCACGGACGCGCCGGCGCTTCCGCTATCGCCACTCGCGCCGCCTGCCGTCGCGCAATCGGCGGAGCCCAGGAGGCACGCCAGAGCCTGGGTGAGAAAGTACTCTTCACTGGTAGGGTCGCCGGGATTGAAGGTACCCGGCGGTCGGCACGCACAGAGTAAGGCGAAGAAAAGTATGACTATGGCGCGAGGCATACTCATGGGATCCCAACATATCATGAAAACCAACGTTACGCGCACTCGAAAACACGATGAGATAAGTAAAAAAAAATGATTTTAAGGGACAAATGAGCAGTCATAGAAACGCGAGGAAGACCGCCTTCGCGACGACGGCTTTCCCGCGCGACGCGCTCTAAACAGAGCGCGTCTTTTCAATGAACCAGGTACGGGCCGCCGCGGTGACGGCTTTCTGCACCTTCTTCCAATCCAGACCGCTTGCTTCCAGCTCCGGACCGGATTCCTTCTGGACGTCCCGGGAAAATGCTCCCAGGAATTGACCCGTCTTGCGCGGATCAAAATCGCCCTCGAGGGTTTCCTGAGCGATTTGCTCCAGGCGATTTTCGGTCACGAACATGCGCACGAATTCGTCGATGCTCGCGGCCGTTTCCGGATCCATGGTCGCGGCTTTCTTGACGCGAACAACCTGGTGCTTTTCGCCCTTGGTCTTGAACATGTAACCGGCCAGCAAGCCGTGTTCAATGGACGCTTCGCCCAGGCCGGTCGGGTACCAGACGAAACCCTCACCCGGCCCCTCCACGTCGAAGACTTCCTTCACGAAGGGATCCAGCGCGTCGACTTGCTCCACCTGGGCATTGATGAACTCCAGGGCCGTACGCATGGAAGTCTCGTCCGTGAAATCCACCTCGACCGGTTCGGCGAAGGCCCAGGGCAGCACGATGACGTCCGGACCATCGGCCATCCATTCCTTCAGAACGTCCGGCTCGGCGTACACCTGGTCGTCTACTCGCACGGCGAAGACCGCGAACATCTTGTTGGGGATGCCGCAGATGGCCGCGCCTTTTTGAATGCCCGGACCGCACCACTCACCGAAGACCGTGACCGAATCGCCTTGCGGCAGTTTATCGCGCAAGCCGTCCCAGTAGTCGCGGTGCTTGTGTACCCACGCCGCGAATCCCGCGTTATCCTGTTCCAGCGTGGCGATGCCGCCGCGTTTCTGCGCGGTCACATCGCCGCCGCTCAAACCTACGCCGGCATTAGTGCCGTGCAGTTTGATCTTCGCGCGGTACGCGATGGGTCCCTGGTGACCCGCCGAGGTTTCACCGACTCGTTCGCCGTAGAGATCCACCGCCTTACGCACATGCGCGAAGCTCTCGATGGACGGCCACTTTACAAAGCTCATTTTCAACCTGCCTCGCCCGGCCTCCGCCGGGCATACCATTTATTGTGGACATTCACTTTCGCCGCCGTGACCGACGACCCGCTCAAGCGACGCCGCGCGGAGCGGCCAACGCACGCCCCACGTCACTCGCGAGGCCGACATCACGCACCCCTCAACTCAAGCGACGCCGCGCGGAGCGGTAAACAAACACAAAAAAGGCGGACCCTGGAGCCCGCCTTTTCGTGATGTAGTATATAATTACAATTTCAAGAAGGCAAACCCATTCCCCGCCCGGCCCAAATGCCGGACCACGCGCTGGAGCATGGCCATCCGAAAAAATTGAAACGCAAAACGTTCATGTCAGGGTATCAGACGAAGAAACGACGAAGCCGGCTAAACTTTTTTTCTTTGGAAGGAAAAAAGTTGGGCACGCCCTCCATCAAGAGCGTGCCCGGTGCAAAGCGCGGGAATCGAACCCACGTTCCTCTGTGTGGCAGACAGATGCCTTACCCATTAGGCTAGCTTTGCCGGGCCCGATTCTTTCGCGAAAGATGAAGCCGGTGGAGCCATTGTACCGCGGAGTTCTACCATTGAACTATCGGTATGATGCCGAGGGGGATTCGAACCCCCGTCACCGCGCCGACTCCGGAAAAATCTATCTTTCGAACGAAATAAAGCCCTGGATAAATCTTCGGGTAATAGCCTGAACCGAAAGCCCGACGAAGGAATTAAGTCGGCCGTCAACCGACGCTTCCCCGGCTTTCTCGAAAAGTCTCAGCCCAAAGATAAACCTGAATCTATACCCAATTAATGCATGTTCTTGGTTTCCCGTATTTCTGAAAAGTACTTCACCCGCGGGGCCGGACAAGCGACCTCCGCGGGCGATCTTTTAGCCGTCGATGGGCTTCAGGAGAAACTCCCAGAGTTTGGCCGCGACCTTGTTCTCGGAGTCCACCTGTACGGCATTGGCGCGGGAGCGAGCCCGTTTCACGGCCGCCAGGAGTTTTTCCAACTGCTCCAGCAAAGCCGTTTTACGACCGGGGGAGATCATACCCGTCCAGTCATAGGAACGAATTTCGCCCACGGGCTCCTCGACTTCCACGACGTCCACCTGAGCGGGATGCTCCTTCGTGGCTTCGACCATGACATTGTACTTACGCTTACGCTGTTTACGAATCGTGATCACGGGCTCGGCGCGCAGAACGTTTTTCTTATCCGCGCCCGGGTCCGCCGTCCAGATCCGCACCGGGTCGAAGGTGGGAATTTCCTTGAACATGGAGCGCACCTCACGGAGACGCTTTTCCAGTTGCAACAGGAAGGTTGCCGGAACGTCCTTTGCCAGTACGACGTCGTCCACGACGATGTCCGCCTTCGCGCGCGTGTTGGCTTCGTCGATTTCCAGGCCCGTGTCCACGGCCTTACCGATTACCTTCAGGGCTTCCTCAAGTTCCTCGGCCACCGTCTTGACGAGCGTGGTCTCGGCTTCCAGGCGTTCCTCCGCCGTCTCACCCTTGTCCTCGTCGACCGCGAAGGGGCGATAGGTTCGACGCATACCCGCGAAGTGGGCTTGCTTTCCGCGAAACGCCTCCACGGCCTGACCGCGCGCGCGTTCCGCGTTACCCTTTAAGTCCTGCTCCACCGCGAGTATTTCGTGCAGCAGGGCTTTTTTGTCTTCAGCCATTTTCTTACCTCTAATGTATGAATGCGTTCGTGCTCAATCGCCTCCAGGCGATGGACGCGCACAGGATTTATATGACGTAAAACATTTCCATCGTCCAGCGTCTTTTATGTTTTTTTACCCACGCCCAATAAATGTGTTGCCGGACCCGGCATCTCTCCGAACACTTCGGCGATGAAATTTCGCGCGGCGTTCGTTGCCCTTTCTTCCCTGTGCGCGGCCCTGGCCCTGCTGACGGCCTTTCCCCTTTCGGCTCTGGGGATTTACCAGGACTCCTACCATGCCCGCTACGGCGGCCTGGCCGGCGTCAATCTGGCCATCGGGGGCACGCCGCTGGACCTGGCATCCAATCCCGCCAACCTGACGCTCCTCAAGGAGATTCAATTGGATGTGGGCGCGGCTTTCGCCCATGTAACGGGAGAATATCGGGATGAATTTCGAGACCCGGATCCGAGCCGGGCGTATGCCAACGACATCACGACGCGCACATTCGCGCCCCTGCCCTATATCGGTTTCGCGGCGCCCATCACGCGCAACCTGGTTTACGGCGCCGCGCTCTACGTCCCCGGCGGAGCTCGCGTCAATCTTCGCGGCGTGCAACGGCTGAGCACGGACGGAAGCAACGTCAATCAGTGGTCCGGCCTGAACATTCCCTTCACCGGTGAGTCTGCGCGCATTCAAGAGAATACCGAGGGTACGCTCTTCGCCGTGAAACTAACCAATGGGCTGGCCTGGAAAATCGGTTCCGTGAGTCTGGGCGTGGGCCTGGAAGCGGTGTACGGGCGCCAGCGCACGTCCTTGAAATACTTCGACGCGTCCGGTCGCCTGGAAATTCCAGGGCGGGGCTTCGACTACAAGAGCGACCCCGCCTACGCCCTGGGCGGCATCGCGGGCATCACCTGGGCCGTCACTGATTCGCTTCGCGTCG
>CAZGYS010000303.1:0-7750 GCA_964530305.1 uncultured Leptospiraceae bacterium | reverse complement strand
CGGGACAGAGAACCTGAACCGCATCACGCGCTTTCATGCCGACCTCCCCGCTTCCGCGGCGATTGATTCGCCCGTACCGGTTTCGTTCGATCCGGTCTCGTCCGATCCGGCTTCATCGCATTGACGCAGAATGCGCGCGATTTCCGGACGACAGGAACCGCAACCGGAGCCGGCTCCGGTGCAGGCCTGCACGGCCGCCATATCGCATTCGCCCCGGGCGAACGCCGCGCGAATATTTTCCGTACCCACGGAGCGGCAGGAACAGACGAGTTCGCCGCGCATGGGTTCGCGCTTCAGTTCGGCCAGGATGAGCTTATCTCTTTCCTCGGCCAGCTCCAGATCATTTTCGTGAAGTTCGCGAAAACGCTCCAGCTCTCGAACATCGCCCAGCAGAATGCAGCCCACCAGACGGTCGTCTCGAATAATGACTTTCTTATATACGCGCCGCGCGCGATCCAGATAAACGATTTCTTCTTCATCGTCATGGGTCTTTTGAATTTTGCCCATGCCGGCCAGCTCAATACCTTCGCACTTGAGGATATTCAGGTCCATGGACGGGCGATAGCGCGCCACGGGATCACCGGCCAGTCCTCGCGCCGCCGCGGCCGCCATTTCCTCGGCGGCCAGCGTAATGCCGCGCGTGACGTGCTCGTATTCGGCCAGTTCGCCGATTGCCAGGATGTGTTGATCCGCCGTTCGCATCAGGTCGTCGACGATGACGCCGTAGTTGCACGGCAACCCCGCTTCGCGCGGCAAATCCGCCGCGGGTACGGTACCCAGCGCCGCGACGATGCCGTCGCATTCGATGATGGCGCCGCCGGCGGTATAAACATTCCGCGCGCCCGCGTGTCCACCAATGCTGGCTACCTCGTCGTTAAAGAGAATACGAATGCCTTTCTCGCGCAACATTTCAGCGAGCAACTCGGAAGCCGCTCCGTCCAGGCGCCGACTCATCAAGCGCGAAGACCGCTGGATAATCGTAACCTTGAGTCCCATTTCGCGCAGGGCACCCGCCAGTTCAATTCCCAGCAAGCCGCCGCCTACGATCACGGCGTGCTCTTCAATATTCTTTCGAATCAAGTCCGCGTCGGCGGTCGTTCGCAGGGTGTATACGTCCGCGGCACCCTCGGACGCCGCCGGAAGGGGGCGCGGAACAGCGCCGGTCGCCAGCACGAGTACGTCGTAGGGATATTCGCGCTCATCTTCGTCGAAGAGGCTCTTGCGCTCCCGATCGATGCGTTGTACCCGCGTATCCGCGTGTACCAGGACGTTCATTTCCTCCAGGTCCGCGGGCGGGGCCAGTTCCAGACTGGCACGACTTTTTTCACCGCGAACATAGTCGGGCAGTAGAATACGGTTATAGAAGGGCGTTTTTTCACCGCTCAAGACGATGATTTCATCCAGCTGATTGTCCCGGCGATACTCCCGGATGAACGCCAGCGCCGCGAAACCCGCGCCGACGACGACGATTCGCCGCGGCGGGCCGGAGACCTTACGAGCGTTCACGGCCGCGAATTTAAAGTCCGGCTCCTTCGAAATCGGATCGAACAGGGGATTGGTAACATTATTGGCGCGAGCCAGTTCGCCGCCGAGCTTACCGCCCCAATGCATGGGCGCGAAAATGACTCCGGGGCGGATGGCGTCGCTGACGCGAGCGCGCAGGCGAATTACGCCCCGCCGACTTTCCACGTCGACCAGTTCGCCTTCGCGGATGTCGCGTGCTTCCGCGTCCACGGGATGTATTTCAAGATAGGGCTCCGCAATGTGTCCCTTGAGGCGATTCACCTTTCCGGTGCGCGTCATGGTATGCCACTGATCGCGAATGCGTCCGGTCGTCAGAATCAAGGGAAAATCGCCGTCCACGGGCTCGGAGGCTGAATTGTCGTCGCACCCATGTATGTTGGCCCGCCCGTCCGCGGTAAAAAAGCGACCATCCGCGAACAAGCGCGGCGTACCTTCATGGTCCGGCGAAGGCACGGGCCATTGAATGCTGCCCTTGCGTTTAAGTATTTCGTAATCCAGCCCGGACACGTCCAGATTCGTGCCGGCCGTTAGTCCCACGTGCTCGCGATAAACGTCCGCAGGCGTCTCGAAATCGAATCCGGAATAACCCATGGCTCGCGCGAAACGCATCAATATTTCAGCATCCGGCAGGGCTTCCCCCGGAGCATCCACCAGCGGCGCGACCCGAGTGATGCGTCGCTCCGAATTGGTCATTGTGCCTTCCTTTTCAAGCCAACCGGCGGCCGGCAGGACAAGATCGGCGTAGTCCATGGTCTCCGAATTGCGCGATACGTCCTGCACCACGACAAAGCGGGCGTTCTGCAGGGCTTCGCGTACCCGATTCGAATCGGGCAGGCTCACCATGGGATTGGTGCAGATAATCCAGACCGCCTTCATGCGACCTTCGCGCAGGGCGTCGAACATTTCCACCGCGGACAAACCGGGCTTATCGGGAATACCGGAAACATTCCAGTAGCGCTCCACCTCTTCGCGGTGCTCGGGATTGGTTAAATCGCGGTGCGCCGCCAGCATATTGCTGAGACCGCCCACTTCGCGTCCGCCCATGGCATTGGGTTGCCCCGTCAGGGAAAACGGACCGCTGCCGGGCTTGCCGATTTGCCCGGTAATCAGGTTCAGGTTGATGAGCGCCAGATTCTTGCGCACGCCCATGGCGCTCTGATTAAGACCCATGGCCCAGAGCGTCAGAAAACCCTTCGCGGAGCCAATCCAGGCGGCCGCGCGACGAATATCCTCTTCCGGTACGCCGCATACTTCCGCGGCCTCACCGGGAGTACGCACGAAAGCAATTTCCCGGAGTTCGTCGAAGCCGTTCGCGTGTTTTTTTATGAATTCTTGATCGATATCGCCGTTTTCAATGAGCAGGCGAGCCAGGGCGTTGTAAAGCGTGACGTCGGTTCCCGGCTTAATGCGCAGGTGCAGATCGGCGTCCTCACAGGTTTCCGTGCGACGAGGATCCACGACGATCATTTTGACGTCGGGGTTTTGCTCCCGATGCTTTTCAATACGGCGAAATAAGATAGGATGACACCAGGCGGGATTCGCGCCGGCGATAAGATAACAATCGGCGAGCTCCAGATCCTCATACGCGATGGGAACCGAGTCTTCGCCCAGGGCTTTTTTGTAGCCGACCACGGCCGAACTCATGCACAGTCGGGAGTTCGTGTCGATGTTCGCGGTCTTGATAAAACCCTTGGTTAGTTTATTAACGAGATAATATTCCTCGGTCAGCAGTTGACCGGATACGTAGAAACCCACGGAGTCGGGACCGTATTTCTTAATCAGTCCCTTGAATACCGCGGCGGCCCTTTCCATGGCGGTTTTCCATTCCACCCGGGCCCGGGGCAAGGCGCGATGAGCGCGCATTTCCGGATAAAAAAGTCGGTCGGAATGATCCCCCACCGTATAGTGGAGGTTCATTCCCTTGGAACACAGCATGCCGCGATTCACGGGATGATCCGGATCGCCCTTTAGAGTCAGGCGACCGGCGCCGTCGCGCTTGACGACGACGCCGCATCCCACGCCGCAATAAGAGCAGGTGCTCTTGATTTCCTCGGGCGGCATACTCATAACTTATTCCTCTCAAGCGATTCCCGAAAAGGAATCAACCTCAAGCGGTCTTCGCCTCCACGGAGGCGGAAGCGCCGGCCGGAATGGCGGCGTCGTTTTCCTTCGCCAGTTGCTCCATCTCCTCGATGACCGACTTTTCGTCGGCTTCGGAGAAGCGAACCAGAAGCGCCAGACCGGATACCGCGACAACGACGATACCTACAATCAGCAGCGCGTCGGCGTAACCGATGGAAGAGCGGAAAAGAAAACCCGCGGCGACGGCGCCCGCGTTACCACCCGCGCCAACGATACCGGAGACGGCGCCGATAGCTTTCTTGTTAACGAAAGGTACGACCGAGTAGGTAGCGCCTTCGGACATCTGCACGAAGAGGCTGAAGCATACCATGGTCATAATGGCCAGGGTCAGGGTTCCCATGCGCGAAAACAGCATGAGCAGCAGACCTTCGCCCAGAAGTACTATGGCCAGGAAAGCCACGCGACCGCGCAGACCCCATTTGGCGCCGAACTTATCGCCGAAGATACCGCCCATGGTACGGGCAAAGATGTTCATCAGACCGAACAGACCGGCCACCAGACCCGCGATTTTCGGATCCAGCTTGAAGTTGTCCGCGTAGTAAAGCGCGGCGATGTTATTAATGGTAAGTTCAACGCCGAAGCAAGCGCCGTAGATGATGAAAAGAGCCCATACGCGATAGTCCTTAACGGCTTCCAGAAAGGAGCCGCCCGCGTTCTTCTTTTCCATGCGAAAGTTGGGGTCTTTTTCCTTGAGCTCCTTGAAGTTACCGGCGGGCGTATCCTGAGTCCAGAAGTAGTAAGCGAAACCCATGAGCAGAAGTGCTACACCCGGAACGACCATGGCCAGACGCCAGCTGAGTACGGCGGTAAAACCGAGCGCCGCGACGGCGGCGAAGATAAGCGGCATGACCATCTGCGTAACACCGCCGCCCAGGTTACCCCACCCGGCCGTCGTCGCGTTCGCCGTGCCCACTACATTGGGCGCGAACATTACGGACGTATGATACTGCGTGATTACGAAGGACGCGCCGATGATTCCGATTACCAGGCGAAACAGTAAGAACGTTTCGTAGCTGTTGGAAAGGCCGATACCCATGACCGGAAGTGAACCGAATACCAGGATAACGGAATACGTGATGCGCGGTCCGATTTTATCGCATAACCAACCGATGACCAGTCGAGCGAGTACCGTGATGGCCACGGAGGCGATGATGATATTTCCGATTTGTTGTTTCGTAAGCGATAGTTCTTCGCGCACGTACACCATGAGCGGCGCGATACCGAACCAGCCAAAGAAGCAGAGAAAGAATGCCAGCCAGGTCAGATGGAAGGTTCGCATCTGCGGCGACTTAAAATCCAGCAGGTTAATGCTGGTTGCTTTTGTTTGCGTTGCCATATAGGACTCCTTGCTCGGAAGAAAAGCAAAGAGCATGCCGGCAAGCATGCGAAAGGAGTCGAGGCGACTGGAAGCAGTCATTTAATTGGACTTTGCCGTCTAATTAAGCAAGCCTGCTCAATGCCGGGGCATCGAGAGATGGAACTTCAGGTATCAAAACCCCCGTAGTGCAACGCAAAAGCGACATAATTCAGTGCAAGACATAGTTTCCGGAAAAACTTCGAAATTTGCACCATTTCAGAACATTTCAGACAATTTACATTGCTCAAAATACAAGCATAAATGACGGCAATGATGACTTTTATGTTACATTCCGCCCAATAATTCAACACGCCAAGTAAGTCGTAATTTATTCGCTCATTGATTAAGCATTTCAAACGGTTAACTTGTTTTTTCGCTCAATATTTAAGCGTGAAATAGTGCGCCGAACAAAGAAAGGCGACGCCTGAATTTACCGGAAATCCAAAGACGCCGCCTCCAATCGCCCTCGAGTTGGGCGCGAAATCAGTGCGATTTTTTAAAACTTATAGGTCATGCTGATATAGCCGAAATCCGCTCGAGGGTCCGAGGTAGGCGTGAAATCCACGAGGCTGGTTTGCCCCAGCACGATGGCCTGGTATGCGATATCGTCCTGAGCGGCGGTAATCGCCTCTCCCGCGCGAATCATGCTGTAGCCGAAGCCCCAGAAGATGCCCTTGTATTTCACGGACCAGGTCAAATCCAGTTCATTCAACAAACGCTTTTTGAGGTAACCGATTTGCGTCTTGTCGTTGGAAGCCGACTCGGTGCTGGAGCCGGTCTTCGCCGCGCCCGACACCGCGTACCATTTATCCTGGCGACGATGCTTATCGATAACCCAGTAGGCGACGCGAAATTTACCCATGCTCTTCGTGAACCAGGTAAAGTTCACTGAACGTCCGACCATGTTGCGCCAGCTTACCTGGTCGGCCTGGCCATAGTGCAAATGGTTGGTGTGAAAGAGATTGTTAAACGTTCCCACGGAACCGTCATTGCTGTTGGGATCGCCGCTGCCCAGGGAATACTCCGCGCCGAAGCGAAAGGTCTTCGCGACGGTATAACCGATATTCGCCGCGAAGGCATAGGCATCGTATACCTGTTTCTCGGTATAGAGGCGACAGCCGCCGTTGGTGTAAGCCGTGCGACACGGATTGTTCGTGGCGTCGAAAAGCGTCGTGGGCAGAGGCACGACTACCTGGGCCGTATCCCAGCCGGCATTCACGAATTGTCCGGTTTTTCCCGTCTGATATGCGTATTCCACGGTCCAATCCAGGGCACCGGGTGCCTTCTTTTTGTTGGTGCGATTGGTAAGACGCGTTCCGAAAGTGTAGAGGTTATCGCGCTGTTGCGAACGATCCTTCGAGGACACCGCCGCGCCGGACAGGGTCGTGATGGCCGCGGTTCGCTGAATCCATTTCTTATGGACGCCCATGTAATAGAGGTCCGCGTGCAGGTGTTTACCGAATTTCAGCGTATTGTACCAACCGGTAAAATACGCGTCGTCGAGAGTAGCCGTGGATGAGTTACCGACCGTATCCGAATCGCTTTCGGCAATCACCGTGGCCCAGACATGGCTCTTGAGAAAACTTGAATCGTATTTAAAGCGCAGGCCGTCGAAACTACGGCCGACATTGGTCCAGTCCAGATGCCCGACCAGACGTTGATCGCCGTAAATGAGACGCTGACGTCCGACCTGCAGTCCCACGGGCCCGAGCAAATTTCTAACTTCAAACCATGCTTCGCGTATGTCGGTGGATTCGCTGGTGTTGGCGTTAGCCGTGTTCAAGCCGGTGGCCGAACCGGGTTGGCCGCCCCAGACACGCGCGTCCTGAATTACGATCTTCGCGGTGATGTCCTTCGTAAAGTTCTTGTGGATTCCAAGCTGGACCTTCTGACCGACGAACTCATTAATGTCGTCCGTAGTCTTATTGAAATCGTAGTTATACTTGAATTCGGGGCGAAAGCGTATCAATCCGCTGACCTTAAACCCTTCCAGAAACGAGGGCGGATCACCGCTCTTATTGCCGTCCGCGGCGATGGTTGCCGGCACCAAAAACGCGGCGGCCAGTCCCGCGAGAACGAGAACGAACTTCGCCCCTCGTCGCATGTTGCCACGCGCGTTTAGTATCGAATTTTCCATAATATCTCTCCTTGTGGGAACTACATAGCAATTGTCGTGCCGAGTGAAACCGCTGTCGTCGCGGCGACTTTATACGCCCATAAACCGGGGAAAACCGTTGATTTTACGAAAAAAGCGCCTGAAAAACGCAGTTTTTCATCATGCTCAAGGAGTGATCGGGATCATTATCGCGGGATCATAACGCGCGCGTCATGATTTCGGAGGGTTTGTGAGGTCGCGAATGATGCGTTCGCGCGTTTTTTGATCCAGTTGTTGCCATGCGGGACTGGAGCGAAGGCGTTTCAAGAGCGGATCAGGGTAAGGAGCATCGTCGCCGTAGATGTCGATGGTGAGGAAGCCCAGGAAAAAATCGAGGAGTTCGCCCGGATTGAAACCCAGCTTGAGGCCGCCGAAGACACCCAGGGAAATTTCGAACTGGGTAAAGTAGTGCCCGGTTACGAAACGCGAAGGGGCGTTGCGTTTTTTATTTTTCAGGAGCGAGCGATACTTACGCATGCTCGCGTTGGTGCCGAGAGGTGAATACGCCCGAAATTGTTTCCTTCGCGCTTCCAGCAGGGCCGGTCCCGTGACGGGCTTGCGCTTCTTCGCCG
>CAZGYS010000302.1:3134-7760 GCA_964530305.1 uncultured Leptospiraceae bacterium | reverse complement strand
ACATTGCCGGCGTATTGTTCGAATTTACCCGCGATGAAATAGCCGCCGGCCAGCGACGCGGGGCGGTGGAGTTCGCGAACCAGGGCCGACTTACCGGAACCGGACGGTCCTCGCAACATAATTAAATTCTTAACGCCGCCGCGCGCGGATTCGAAACTTGCCTGTAAGAGTTTCAATTGCTTCTCTCGCCCGTACAGCATCTGGGGAATGCGAAAGCGATCGGAAACGTCACGCAGGCCCGGCGTGAAGTCCGCGGTGGGGACGGGCATGGCGCGACACAGTTCCAGATCCGCCAGCAGCCCCCGCGCGCTCTGGTAGCGGTCTTCCGCCGTCTTGGCCAGCAGCTTCATGATCACGGCCACCAGTTGACCGGGTATTTCCGGGTTAATGCCGTCGGGGGCGGGGGCTTCCCGGGCCAAATGGGAATGGACGAGCTCCGCGGGATCATCGCCGGGGAAGGGCAGGCGTCCGGTGAGCATTTCATAGAACGTTACGCCGACCGAGTACAGATCACCGCGAGCGTCCAGCGCGCGATTCACGCGTCCGGTTTGCTCGGGCGACATGTAGGGCAGGGAGCCCAGTACGGTTTCGGGATCCGGGGCGTGGTCTTGATTGGGCGAAAGCCGGGACGCGATACCGAAGTCCGTCAGTTTGAGAACATTGGTCCGCGCGTTGAAGATTACGTTGCGCGGATTGATGTCGCGATGAATGACGTTTTTTTCGTGCAGATTGGCCAGCGCGCGCGTCAGGGGAATGGCCACGTCGTAGAAGCCGTCCAGATCCATGGCTTTCGCCATGCTTTCCAGCGAAACACCGCCCATGTCTTCTTTTATGAGAGCGTAGCCTTGCTCGGAACGCACGAGATCGTGCACGCGAACAATGTCGGGAATGTCCAGGGCACGGGTAAGTTCCAGTTCCTGCTCCAGGCGGGCGATTTCGGAAGGCGCCGGACGACGGGCGCGTAACATTTTGATGATTACTTTTTCGCCCTCGGCATGCACGGCCCGATAGACCATGGTGCGCGGACCTTCGTGAAGAATCGTGACAATATTGTAGTCGGAAAGCATCAATATTACCGAAGGCGAAAGGAGATCCTACAATTTACATACTATGAGCTGAATGGGGAAAAATCCATTCTTTTTTCAAGCATGGAGCCCGCCCCCGTCCGCTGGGAATTGTGAAGGAATCATGAGGTTCGGTAATCCTCGGCGCCGGGACCCAGGGGTTGCCCGTGGCTGAACTCAACCACGGCGCCACTGGGATCGCGCACGCCGCAATAGTAGCCGACCGGATACGGCTCTTCGCGCGGCTCCCAGAACAACAGGCCCGCGGCACGCGCCTTCTCGGCGACGGCGTCCACGGCGGCCCGGCTCTTCAGCGCGAACCCCAGATGGGAATAGTCGTCATGGGCTTGTTCGACCGAGCGTCCTCCGGGCATCAGCACGAAGATGAATTCCTTTTCGCGCCCCGGCTCGGCCATCCAGACGATGCGTTTGTCACCGGATGTTCGTTCGTGGACGACGTTCATGCCGCAGAAATCACCGTAGAACTCAATGCTTTCGTTCAGGCGGTCCACGTGCAGGGCGATGTGCGTAATCACGGGAGAAGTAAAATCGCGCGACGCATCGGCCGGGGGAGCAAGTTCGGTTCTTTCCAGGATGAGTTCGGCCAGTTTGCCGTGAATGCCCAGCGGCTCGGATACCTGAAAGCTCGTGCCGGGATGGTTCGCGGCGGCGGCGGCCGTGAGATTCGGAATGTCCTCCTTGGCGTGACTGCCCGGGGACAGCATGTAGGGATGAACCTTGACGTGCTTCGCGCCGTCCTTAACGCACGCGGCGAATCCCGCGGCGATGTCCGGCTCGGCGATGGACATGTGGGCGATGTGGACGATCAAGTCCGGCCGCAGTTCGCGCACCAGCGCGGCGATACTCAATAATGACTCATTGGCTTCGCTTCTGCGTGAACCATGGTCTACAATCAAAAGTGCTTCTTTCATATTCTTACTTAAAATCTAACTTAAAATCCAATCGCCGGCGTCTCAATCTTCCAGCATGGAATCGATTCGAGCGGAAGCCTCAAATAAATTGTCCAGGCATGCATGGGCCATGGAAAAATCCTGCTCCCTGGTATACTCCGAGGGAATGGCGATGGTCATGCAGCCGGCGGCGTGAGCGGCCCGCGCTCCGTTCTCCGAATCCTCGAGAACAACGCAGTCCTCCGGCGCCGTGTCCAGGGCTTGCGCGGTCCGGAGGTAGATTTCCGGATCCGGTTTGCCCTTGTGCACGTCGTCTTCGCATTTTAGAACCCGGAACGATTTCCCCAGGTCGAGCCGCTCCATCACCAGATTCAGAAAACGGCGGTTGGAGCCCGTTGCCACGGCCAGCGGCAGGTGTCCTCCCAGGTTCTTGATGATCTCGGGGAGACCGGGCATGGGTTTCAGGTCCGAGCGCAGTTTTTCCTCCATGAGGCGATCCCGGCGGGCCAGGATTTCCTCCGGCGCGGCCGGTAGTTCCAGGTCATTGATAAGAATACCAATGGAGTCCATGGGCTTTTGTCCCATCATTTTACGCAGGGTGTCGTGGGACGGCGGCGGCTTGCCGAAGGAGCGCGCGATGTCGGATTGGGCGTCCCGGTACAAGCGTTCCGAGTCAATCATCAATCCATCCATGTCGAATATTACGGCCCGGGGGCGAGGCATGCTTGAACATAGCCCGGGAAGCTCGACCCGGGTCAAGGATTCGCCGGCGGTTTGGGCTTGAAGGAACGCGCGTGCCGGACGGACATGTCGCGGGGAATTCCATGGAGTCGCTTGAATTCGAACACGCTCTGTTTCTTGAATATATGAGATTATTTGATAAGGGCGAATTCTACGAGAGTCATGAAGCCATGGAAAAATTGTGGATAAAACACGGGCGCCGCAAGGGCGATGCCTACCAGGGCTACGTGCAGTTGGCGGCCTGTCTGGAACAACACAAGCGCGGCCAAACGGCCGGCGCCGAGCGGCTCTTCGTCAAGGCGCGGGAAAAACTCGACGGCATCCGGGACGACGCCCCCGGAACGGCTGCAATCCTGAATGAAATTGCCGTGTTTTTAGAGGCAAAAAGTTCCGTTTTGCCATACCCGAAATTCAAGGGGACGAAATGAAGACTGTTTCATGAATTTTTTTTCGTGTCGGGGCCGCCGCATATCCCTTTGTTCGCGTTGGTTAATGTTCACGTTTTTTTCTTAAATCGCCTCATAAAGCACGAATAGCTTTCGTCGGTTGAACGATGTTCAACCGACTTTCGGTAAGACGACATAAGCTTGAATTATGTTCGCATGATTTTTTCCGTTCGGATGGTAAGTCTTAATACTTTACAAGCTTGAATTTCGGCGAAGTTAAAAATTGTCACAGGCGGGTGAGTATAATGCGGTCATTATGGAACCTCAAAAGATTAAAGAACACATCGGACAAAAAATTCGCGCGCTGCGAAAGGCTCAAGGTTTGAGCATGCGAGTAGCGTACAAGATTCGTAACGACTACGAAGTTAAGATCGACCCTTCCTATCTTTCGCGGATAGAAAGAGGACGCGTTGAAATTCCCCTGCGCACATTACTGGCGCTGGCGGATTACTACAAGGTGTCCCCGGCCTGGCTGCTGGATACGGAATCCGAATACGGCGAAACCTCCGGCACGGATTACGTAATGGAAAGCCCCGAGGTCGTGGACGGTTTGAAAAGCCTGGCTGAAATGGTGGGCGAAGACAGGGCACGCGAATACGTGAGTCTGTTCCTCAATCACGTCGTCAATGTCGCTCCCGACGAAGACGCCGAGGACGGAGTCACGGAAGCGAAGCGCATGGGCATGGAAAAGCTGGAGGAATTCATGCTGGACCAAAAGCCGCTGGGCTCCGCCCGCATCGGCGCCGGGGCTACGGAAACGAGAGTGGAAAGCGCATAAGGGTGGCCCGGAATGGAGCCGCGGGGTTCCGCGAGTCTCCCCCTCGGGGGAGGCTCGGCGGAATTTTTTAATGACGCGCCGAATGGCTCGTCCCAGAATCGCCCCATGACCGAAATCGCGCAGGCTCTTTATATTCTCCTGTTTCCCCTGCTGGCAATACAGCTGGCGAAGCGGGTCAAGATTCTGGATATGATCGGCCCCGTGGTGCTTTGCTATATCGGCGGCATCCTCTTAACTTTACTGCCCTCGGGGACGTTGAATCTAAAAGTTTCCACGACCATTTCCGAGGCCGTTATTCCCCTGGCCATTCCCCTGCTGGTATTTTCCACGGATTTCATGGGCTGGATTCGCTACGCGAAGAAAACAGCCCTGTCGTTTCTGCTGGCCGTGGTCGCGGTGACGACCTTCGCAATCGCCGCGTCGCTGCTGCTGGGTTCCCATGTAGACAAATCCTGGCAGTTGTCGGCCATGCTGGCGGGTGTTTACACCGGCGGCACGCCCAACCTGGCCAGTATCGGTCTGTCCCTGGGCGTCGATAAGGAAACGTATCTACTTTCCAACGCGGTGGACGCTCTTCTGGGCGGCATCTATCTTTTAATTCTCTTGTCGGTGGGTAGGCCCTTGCTGGGGAAATTCCTGCCGGCGTTTCAGTTCGCCTCGGATTCGGAGCAATCACACGGCATCGC
>CAZGYS010000302.1:0-3118 GCA_964530305.1 uncultured Leptospiraceae bacterium | reverse complement strand
GAAGAGAAAGCGAAGGCACGCCCCATGCAACTGGTGATCGGAATTTTGATGTCCATCGCCATCGTCGGTGTCAGCGTCGGGCTTTCGTTTCTGATTACGGGAATCACGGGGGCCGAGAAGCGCATCTCCGTGCCGATCATCATGATGGGTCTCACCATTCCCGCCATCGCCGTTTCGTTTTCGAAGTGGGTGCGCGAACTCTGGGGCACCTATGAGGCGGGCGAATACTTGATTCTTGTTTTTTGCGTGGCCATCGGCAGCATGATCGAAGCCGGCAATCTCTTGCAGAAAGGCCCGTCCTTTCTCTGGTATTTTACCTTCGTCATGTTCGGGGCGATTATCCTGCACTATCTTTTATGCAAGGTGTTTCGCATCGACCGCGATACGGCCATCATTACTTCCACGGCCGCGGTCTTCGGGCCGGCTTTCGTGCCGGTGATGGCCGAGAATCTGAAGAACAAGGCCGTGATCATCTCCGGTCTGACGACGGGCCTGGTCGGTTACGCGGTGGGTAACTACCTGGGCCTGGCGATTGCTTACATCTTGAAGCCTTGACCACGGAACGGTAAAAGACACGGAAGGCACCGAACCTCGCCACTTCCGTGGCTTCCGTGCTTTCCGTGTTACTTCTTCGCGGTCGTCAGCTTATCGAGTAGATCCAGGATCATCTCATGCAGGTCCCCGCGGTTGGGCAGGGAGCCCATCATGCCGTACATGGCCGCGCTGCGTTTGGGTACCTTGCCGCTCTGGAGCTTCGAGTAGGCTCCCATAAGTTTACTGAATACCGCTTCCGGCAAAACATTGGCGATGCCGCCCACCATGGCCACCAGCGCCGAGTCCACCTTGCCGGGGCCCTTCTTACGCACTATGTCGGCCGCTTCGCGCAGGTCGGATAGGAATTGATCCACGCTCTGAGAGTGGGCGCGCGTGACGGTAAGATGCAGGCTGGAGGGATACTGCTGGCGATCCAGGTGCCAGCCCCGCACGGCCATTTCATCGCCCAGGGTGTAAACGTCCAGGTCGTCCGAGGCGATGGACAGAACGCTCATGTGGGGTTCGCCCAGGACGCGCAGGCTCGGGATATCGTTAATGCCCTGTTGGAACTTTTTCGTGGTGGCCATGACTTCGCGCGTAATTTCCAGGTAGCCTTCCTCTCCCAGGTAGTTCATCACGGCCCACGCCGCGGCGATGGCTCCCCCGGGTCGCGTTCCGGCTACCGAGGGCGAACCGTAAATGCCGCCGGGCCATTCGGTATAAACGAAGTACTGATGGCGACGGAGTTCCTTGTTTCGATACAGCACGACGGAGGCGCCCTTGGCCGCGTAGGCGTACTTGTGCAGGTCCACGGACATGGAAGTGACGCCGGGCACCTTGAAGTCGAAGTCGGGCACCTTGTATTTTAGCTTACGCACGAAGGGCAGCATCATGCCGCCCACGCAGGCGTCCACGTGCATGAGGATGCCCGCGCTTTTGGCGACTTTCGCCAGTTCGCGAATGGGGTCGACGACGCCTTGCGGGTACTGGGGCGCGGAACCCACCATGAGAATGGTATTGGGATTTACGGCGGCTTTCATGGCGGCCACGTCGGCGCGATAGTCTTCGCCCACGGGCACGTGAACGATCTTCACGTCGAAATAGTGAGCGGCCTTGTCGAAGGCGGGATGAGCCGTAGCGGGCACGACCAGTTCCGGCGTCGTGATTTCGGGTTTATTGGCGCGGGCCCATTGGCGAGCGGTCTTCACGGCCATGAGGATACTTTCAGTGCCGCCCGAGGTCATGTTGCCCACGACTTTGGAATCGCCTCCCAGGACATTGGCGGTCATGGCTACCACTTCGGTTTCGAATTTTTTCAGGCTGGGGAAGGCGGTGGGGTTCAGACCGTTCTCGGAGAAGAACATGGTGTAGGCGTCTTTCAAGAGGCTGAGGATTTCATCGCCCGGATAGAATACCAGGCTGAAGGTTCGGCCTTCCTTCCAGCGGGCGTCGCCTTCGCGTACCGCTTCCATCTTGCCCAGAATTTCATGCTTCTTGCCGCCCTTCGCGGGCAATTTGAATTTCGCCATCTTACACTCCTTTTCCTTTCACGCTGTTTTTATCAGGGCCGTGCCCCGAACGATGAAAGAAGATCCTCCCGTAATTCTGGAAGCAATATTTTACGATCCCGTCACCTTTGGGCGATAGGTGCTTTTTTATACCATAAACCACATAGTGGTATGTTTTATGTGGAATAAAAATATATCACTAATGAGTTGCCCGATCGCCCGGGTCCGCTGGAAGGCTTTGAATCGCCGTTTTGAGGCATTTCATGGGTTTTTCGACTTCTTTGGCCGGCCGGCACGGAGCCTGCAATAGTATAGGCACCGAATACACGAATGGCCGGATTCCGGTCTCCATGGGGCGCTTCGGCGCCCGAGGAGGTGCTTATGAAACGCATCCTGAAAAAAGCAAAATACACCATCATCACCAGTGTCGTGGTCGGGGCCGTGCTGATGCACTTCGCCCTGGCGGCCCTGTTCTTCTCGGACTCGACGGCGAGCGGCGTGGACAAGCCCCGGCAATCGGCGCGCGCGGCGCGAAAGTACAAGGCCGTCAAAAAGAAGTATAATAAGAAGCATGGCAATGAGTATAAGCCCGGCGCGACCAGAATCCGTCGACCGGTCGCCAAACAGCGCATCGCCTCCGGCAAAATTAAGGGCATCGTGCGCGGTCGTGGAGCCATGGGCGCTCCCCTGGTGGGCAATCCCGTCTCGGCGAAAATAGTCGCCGGCGCGAAGAAGCACATCGGCGTTGATTATCTCTGGGGCGGCACCGACCCCGAGAAAGGTTTCGATTGTTCCGGTTACACCCAATACGTTTTGCGCGAAGCGGGTATCGTCATTCCCCGCGTGGCACGTCGTCAGTTCGATGCTCTGCGAACCGTAAAAGAACCCATGCCCGGCGACCTGGTGTTCTTTGCCATGGACGGCAACGATATCAATCACGTGGGGATCTATATGGGCAATGGTCGCTTTCTGCACGCCCCGAAAACGGGAGACGTGGTAAAATACTCCAGCCTGAATTCCATGTTCTGGCGCACGAAGTACATCGGCGCGGGGGCGGCGTTCTGAATAAAAGGAAC
>CAZGYS010000301.1:2529-7786 GCA_964530305.1 uncultured Leptospiraceae bacterium | reverse complement strand
CGCCCCACAACTCTCCGCACTCCCCGCGTCCTCGGCGGTGAAACTTTTTGGACTTATTACCGGCTCCAGTCAGGTCCCATCCCCTACATGCTCTACAGTATCATCATCCCCACCCTCAACGAGGCCGACTGTTTGCCGGCGGCCGTGGAAGCGGTGCGCGAGCGAGCCGGAGACGCGGAGCATGAAATCATCCTGGCGGACTGCGGCTCCCGGGACGACACCGTTCGAATTGCACGGCGGCTGGGACTGCACGTCTTTCAAGATTCCCGGGCCACCTGCCGGGCCGAGGCCTGCAACCTGGGAGCGCGCCGCGCCCGGGGCGATGTCTTGATTTTCCTGGACGCGGACACCCTGGTGCCCCCCGGGTTTCCAGGTGAAATTCGAACCGTCCTGGCGGATGAAAACGTCGTAGGTGGAGCGTTCGAGTTCTCCTTGTCGGGTCGGGGGTGGGCATTGCGATTCATCGAAATAGTAAATCGCATTCGCTACCGGATCTGGCCCCGCTACTACGGCGATCAGGCCGTCTTCGCGCGGGCCGGGGTGTTTCGTGCGGTAGGCGGTTTCCCCCTTCGCCGAATTCTGGAATCCTCCGATTTCTGTATACGCCTGCGGGAAATGGGAAAAATCAAATTAATTCGGACCCCGGTGCTCACGTCATCCAGACGTTTCACCGAGGGCGGAGTCTGGCGCGTCTTCGGCAAGGATACCTGGATCTGGTTTTTGGACACAATCGGCCTGCCCACGGACGGCTTCGGGCGCGCTTACTGGATGTTCAATCGCGAACGCGGCAACTGACCATATCCGTTCCACGACGGCGCGCACTGATCGCCCGATAAAATACTCACAACCCGTTCACAATTATTTAAGGCGTCGCCTCATGCCGGTTCAACTTTGATTTCCGCTGGACGCTCCCGCGGGATGGTGGTTTCGTCGTGCTTCGGATTACGATTTCATGAGCGTCTCCCGATCCAAATTCGCCTGGGCTTCCACCTTTAGTTTGTTCGTGATGCTCTTGACCCCCGCGAATACCGGCGCGCAGAGCAAGGACATCGTCCTTCGAGATGATACACGGGAGCTGGCCGTAATGCGACGATGCGCGCTGGTCCGAGACGATTCCGGAGCCCTGGACTACGCCGGCTTTCGCGCATCCAGGACCGGGGGACTGGCCGCGGGCGAAGACGCGCCCAATCTGGGTTATACCGAGGCCGTGGCCTGGGTTAAGTGTCGCATTCGCAATGAGTCTTCACGCAACCGCTGGATCCTGAGTTTGGACTGGTCCCTGGTAGACGAAATACGTCTCTACGAACCCGTGCCCCAGGGCAAGGCGAATTCCTCGGAAAGACGCGTTCGCGCCACCGGCCTGGCATACGGATTCACCCACCGGGACGTTCTGTATCGCAACCCGTCGTTTCGCCTGAATTTGCCGCCCGGACAAACGCGCGAAATCATCCTGCGCGTGGACAATGAAGACGTCCAACAGTTGCCGCTGTATCTGCGCTCCCTACGAGCCTTTCATGAGACCACGCGGGCCGAAGGGCTGGTCTACGGCCTCTACTACGGGATCATGCTGGTCATGATTGTGTACAATCTGTTCATTTTCGTTTCCACGCGGGACCCCGCCTATTTGCTCTATGTGATCTATACCATTACGGCCACCCTGTTCGCGCTGTCCCAAAACGGTTTCGCCTTTCAATTTCTATGGCCGGATTCCGCCTGGCTGGCCAAGCGCTTTAATATTATGTGCGTGCCGATTTACATCGCCACGCTCACCGCCTTCAGCATGTCCTTCCTGCACACGCGTGAGAACGCGCCGGGCATGCATCGCTTTCTGATGACGTTGATTATCGTGAGCGGTCTGATTTTTCTAGCGGCGCCCTGGGCCCATTTCGGCGGCACGGCCACGGCCAATTCACTGCTGGGCCTGGTGGGTTGCGTGGCCTTGATCACCGCGGGCATCGTAATCTGGCGCCGGGGTCACGGCGTGGGACGCTACTACACAGCGGCCTTCGCGGCCTTCATCCTGGGCGCCATGGTCTACGCCCTGCGGGCCCTGGGTCTGGTGCCCGCCAACCTGGTCACGAATTACGGTATGCAAATCGGTTCGGCCGCGGAGGTGACCCTGCTCTCCCTGGGTCTGGCTTATCGCATTAATACCCTGCGTCGCGAAAAGCAAGCCGCTCAGGAAGCCAGTGAAGCCAAAAGCCGATTCCTGGCCCACATGAGTCATGAATTTCGCACGCCCCTGAACGCCATCGTGGGTGTCGGTCAGGTCCTGGAGGAAACGCGCCTGGACGCCCGACAACGCGAAATGCTGGCGATTTTACGTTCCGCCGGCGAAGGCCTGCGTCACCAGGTGGACGAATTGCTGGACCTCGCGCGCATCGAATCAGGCAAGCTGGTCCCCCGTTTGGAAACATTCCGGATTCGCGCCGAAATCGCCGCGGCCATGGGTCTATTGGAACGCAAGGCCCGGGAAAAAAGCCTGCGCCTGGTTGAGGACACGAACGAAGACGTGCCCGATCGCATCATGGGAGACCCGGTTCGCCTGAGACAGATCCTCATCAATCTGTTGAACAATGCCGTAAAGTTTACCCACACGGGCGAAATCACCGTGCGCGTCGCGCAACGTCCCCGGGCTCCCGGAACGCCCGCCAATTCCATTCGCCTGGAATTCGAGGTAATCGACACGGGCATCGGCATTTCGCCGGATCAGCAGGCGATTATATTCGAGAGTTTTCGCCAGGCCGACGCCTCCCATGCGCGCTCCTACGAAGGCACGGGTCTGGGCCTGACTATCTGTCGCAATCTCGTGCGCGTAATGGGCGGCTCCATTACCGTCGAAAGTACCCCGGGCCGGGGCAGCACGTTTCGCTTCGAAATCCCCGCCCTGCTTCCCACCACGGACGAACCCGCACCGCGCGCGGAAACAACCCCGGTTCGTGCGCCCGCTGAAAGAGAACGAACCATGAACATTCTGATTGTCGACGACAACGAAGATAATCGTCGCTTGATGGGGGCGTTCCTGAACAGACCCGATCTGCGCCTCCACATGGCGGCGGACGGAATTCGCGCCCTGCGGGAACTGGAAATCGGTAATATGGATCTGGTCTTCCTGGACATCGAAATGCCCGGCATGGACGGCTACGAAACCCTGGAGCGCATCCGCGAAAGCGAAACCAAAATGGGCACGCCCCCCGTTCCGGTGTATGCCTTTACGGCCCATGCCTTGCACGAAGACCGCGAACGCTACGCGAAAGCCGGTTTCAATGGTTACGTAAGTAAGCCCGTTGATAAGAAGGCGTTGCGGAAATTGGTGGATGAGATGGCCGGACGGTCGAAGGGTTAAAGGGTCGAAGGGTTTAACGGTCTAAAGGCACGTCCCTTGAACCTTTCAGCCCTTGCACCTTTAGACCTTTCACCCTTAGACCTTCCCCCTAACCTTTAACTTTCACCGCTCCCGACTCAATCAACTGTTCCACCGCCTGAACCAGGGTTTCCTCGGCCGGGCGATACTTGATGCCGAGTTCGCGAATGCCCTTGCCGTTATCCAGCTCGAAGGGAACGCCGACATTGAGGTCCACCCACTTCCAGGATTGCCCGAAGAAGGGTCCCACGATATAGCCCAGGAATTTCGGCATGACCATGCCGGGGATCTTCATGCTCTTGCCGAACTTTTCGCGCAGGGCGTTCGCCATGTCCATCATGCTCATCATGCGCGCGGTGATAAGATTGCGTCCCTTCGCGCCCGGCGTGAATCCGGCCAGCACGTGGGCCTGCGCCACGTCGCGCACGTCCACCACGCCCATGGTTAAATCAAGAACGGCGGGATAGCGACCGTCCACCATGCCCTTCACGAAATCCGTACTCGTGGAATCCAGGCGCTTCGAAAGCGAAGGCCCCAGCACGAAGGAAGGGTTGATCACCACCAGGTCCCAGCGACTTTGCGCCCCGGCGATTTCCCAGGCCGCCTTTTCCGCCTGCACCTTGGAATAGGGATAAGGCTGATGCGATAGGCTGGAGGATTCATTCCAGTGCTCTTCATTCAAGACGCCGTCTTTCACCTTGCGGGCGTCCGCGTTGTCTCCCATTACGGAGGCCACACTGGAAGTCAGCACGATGCGCTTTACGGATGAAACTTCATTGGCCGTTTCCAGAACGGCGCGAGTGCCCTGCACCGCGGGATCCACCAGTTGTTTTTGCGGGTCCTTAATGCCGGCCACGAAGAAAGGCGATGCCAGGTGAATGACCAGTTCGCAACCGTCCATGGGCGCGCGAAACGTGGACGCGTCCAGCAGGTCCGCTTCCACAAGCTCCAGTCGTTCCGCGCCCGGCAGTGAAGTCAGGTGCCCGGTCTTTTTAGTATTGGATTTATCGCGTACGGTGGCGCGAACCGTGCAGCCCTTCTCCAGCAGATACTTTACGACCCAGGAGGCGATGTAGCCGCCGCCGCCGGTTACCAGTACCGGTTTGCTTTCGTCGATTTGAGTCATGAGTCTTGTTCCTTGATAATAGAGCTCGAATTGAGAAGCGCGAATCGCCTCAGGTCCCGGGAATACTCGGCAGCGGAATGCGATCCAGAACGGTACCTTCCAACTCCGAGACGAGATCGCTGGCGACCTGATCATACTGCGTGCTGTCGGTGAGAATGTCCTTGCGGTCCCAGACGAAACCCATGCTCAAACACCACATGGCGCGGTAGGGCCAGTTCCAGGCAATGCCGTATTTCTTACGAATGATGGCGTAGTTGGATCCGGTCTCCACGTGAATGACCTTGAGGGTCATGGTGTCCACCAGGTTGCGATAGGCCTTGCCCTCGGAATCTCGATGCACGGACGCGGTGCCGTTGCCCAGGAAAATAAAATGCGCGCCCAGCAAGCGCCCCAGTTTCACCTGGGTATCGGGATCGAAAAGGCCGGACTTGGTAATGCGTTGTTCCCGGAGAATTTTCCGCAGGGCCGCGCGTTCCACGATTTCGAATTTCCCGGTTTTGATCAAATGCAGGGAAACCGCCTCCGAAAATTCCGTTCCCCAGCGCGCGCCCGTCATGCGGAAAGGCAGCACCACGGCCTTGAAACGGCCGGTCTTTGAGGAGAGGCTCTTCAGGGGCGTATTGTCCAGGATGGCTACTTCATAAGCCGAACAGGAAAACAGCAAGGGTAGTAAAAGTATTCCAATGCCGAAGGCGCTCCGGCGAAATTTCGGGAAAAAACGACTCATCCAAATTTCGTCGCCGCGGGGCTCTGATACGTCAAGTGTT
>CAZGYS010000301.1:0-2519 GCA_964530305.1 uncultured Leptospiraceae bacterium | reverse complement strand
GAAGATCATGGCATATTTTCAAGATATCCGTATTGATACGTCAAGTGTTTATGTCTCGGCCGGCCGGGCCTCGAAACAATCAGCTAAATTCCTTGCCTTCCCCCTTATCGCCGAAAACCTTCTACAAGCATGGCGACTCGAAAAACCATACTCATTACGGGCATTACCGGTTTCGTGGGAGCGGAGCTGGCCGGGGCTCTGCGCGCGGCCGGACACGCGGTCCATGGTCTTTCCCGCAAGCCGGACGGACGCGAAAATGTTATCGCGTGTGATCTCTCCGATCCGGCGTCCCTGGGCCTGGCGCTCTCCAAAATCCCGGACCCCGACGTCGTCGTGCACGCGGCCCTGGCGGCCAACAGCGACTCCGGACGAACCTCCTACTCCAACGACATTACCGAGAACATCCTGCGGGCCTTGAAGATTCGCGCCGCGCGCTTCCTGCACATCAGCTCCGTTTCCGTTTACGGCGAAGCCGGTCGCCGCGGGCCCATCGGAGTCGACGACGAACTACGGCCCGCGGGCGAATACGGGCGCTCCAAACAAGAAGCCGAGGAGATGGTCGCCGATTCCGGAATCCAGGATTATCGCATCCTACGATTGACGCCGGTCTACAATGAGCAACGCCTTCGCAACCTGGAGATTCGCGTACGCCCGGCCGCCGTCAAGCTGCGCATCCTGCCTTCGCCCCGTTACAGCGTCTGCCATACGAAGTCCCTGGCGGCGAAGGTCCTGGAGTTGATCGACGAATCCGAAACCGACCGGCGCATCCTGAACGTCCACGACGGAGCTCCCGTTTCCCAGGGCGATTTATTGAAGCGCTTCGGCGGCCCGGCGCTGCCCCTGCCCCGCCTGTTCACGGCACCCCTGTATCATCTGGCGCGCCTGTTGCCGGGGACATACGCTTTGCGATGCACCTACTGGAAACTGTTTCACGACAACATTTACGAATAATCGCCGTCGAAAACAAAGCCGCCCTTCAAGGCAAGGGAATGCCGGTCGTGTCTCGTTTATGGTCGGGATCCAGATAGATCCTGTTCGTGCCGGCACGAATGCCTGATACGATATACTTGACGCGGGCCTTTAAGACAAGCACCGGCGAATACAAACGCCGAACGTAGACGAAGTTCGTATAATCGCGGCATTCCGTTCTACCGTCCGGCGGGAAACAGACCTTCTCGTAGACCAGCACTTCCAGGGAATGGTCATTTAAGATTTGGCGGTGTTGAAGGCGCGGTTCGTTAATATCCAGGTTAGCTATGAGCAACGCCCCCGCGGCAACCACCAGCCAGGGAATCGCGCTGAAGCGCAATCGCCAACCGACATCGAGTGCTCGCGCGCCGCCGGGCGAAAGCAAATAGATACAGGCGCCGATGCTCGCCAGACCCGCCGCCGCGATTATGTAGACGTCCCCCAGAAGGCGCAGTCCGGGTTCGTAACGCAAGGCGGGCAGCGTAACGGCGATTGCCGGCCCGAGGATAATCAGGCCGTACACGACGGACAAGCGCGCGTTGCGACTCACTGCTTTAGATGAGCCGCGGCTTCGCTTCGCGAAACGGTAATCTTTTCGCCCGAGGCCAGGTCCTTGATGGACACATTGCCCTGTTCGACTTCGTCGGGGCCGAGAATTACGGCATAGCGGCGCTTTTTCTTTTCGGCGATTTCAAACTGGCGGCCCAGCTTCTTCGTGGGTTCCAGGGCCGTCTCCACCTCGATGCCGGCGTCTCGCAGTTCTCGCGCCAGCTTCAGACTTTCGCCGAGCAGGTCCTCCGCGAACAGCAGAATGTAAGCTCCGCTTGCGTCACCGATATCATCGGAGACCAAGTTATGAGTCTCCAGGAAATCCTTGAGCGTGACGTCTCCCAGACCGAAGCCGGCCGCCGGTACCTCTTCCTTACCGAACAGGCCGATGAGTTTGTCATAACGCCCGCCGCCGAAGATGGAACGACGATTGTCCGGATGCTTGTCCAGAATCTCGAAAATGAATCCCGTATAATAGTCGAAACCGCGCATGATGCCCGGATCGAAATTCAGATACTCGGCGAAACCCTGCTCACGACACAAATCGCGAATGGCCGTGAGGCTTTCCACCGCGGCGGAATCCAGCTCTCCTTTTTCCGCCAGCGCGGGCAGGTCGTCCAGACTCAAATCCAGAAAGGCCTCGACGCGTTTAGCGCGAGCGTCGTCCGGAACCAGTTCGGAGAGCTGCTTACGAAAATCGTCTTCGCCGATTTTTTCCTTCTTATCCAGCAGGCGACCAATTTCGCGTTTCTTTTCCGCGTCCATGTCTCCCAGGTAGGAATCCAGCAGGCGTCGATCGCTGAAGCGCAATTCGAAATGTTCACTGCCCGCTCCATAGGCGCGCAGGATGTCGATGGCCAGCAGGATTACTTCGGTGTCCGCCGCGGGCGAAGCCGTGCCCAGGTGGTCCACATTCAGCTGGTAGAATTCACGCAGGCGTCCCCGGCCGGGGCGTTCATAACGCATGAAGTTGGCGATGCTGAACCAGCGCAGGGGCCTGG
>CAZGYS010000300.1:0-7820 GCA_964530305.1 uncultured Leptospiraceae bacterium | reverse complement strand
AAATTAGAGCGATGCACGTTCTTGGTATTGATGGCCGCCATGGCGAAGGGCGCTTCCCAGAAACCCAGGCTCTCATTGAACTCGGCCTTGTCTCCCGCCGGCTGATCGCCGCCGCGAAAGCCCGGAGTCAAAGCGAAGGGATCCGTCAGGGCCTTCTTTGATTCGGGATCGCGCAGGGTGTCCTTCAACGTTGCCTTCATACTAGCCATGGTTCCGCCGGAGGCATCGCCCTTCATGCGGCGTACGCGTGCCTGGATTCGTTGCATGGGCGCTCCGAATTTCTCTTTAGCCGCCTTCTGTAGAAACCAGACACACAGGTCGGAGGGAATGGAATCGAAGCCCGTGGAAAAAAGAATGCGCGCGCCGGATTTCTCCGCGGCGGAAGCATGGGCGTCGATCATGCGCTTCATCCAAACCGGTTCCCCGTTCAGGTCCAGATAGTCCGTGCCGGTCCGAGCGCAGGTCTCCACCAGTTCATTGCCGTATTTTTGATAGGGGCCCACCGTCGTCACAACGACTTTGGCCTGGGAACAGAGTTCTTCCAGCGTGGCGGGTTCGGAGGCATCCGCCCGAATAAGCGGCATGTCCGCGGCCAGTCCAAGTTCATCGCGGACCTGGGCCAGCTTATCCGGATTGCGACCCGCCAGGGCCCACTTACCGCCGCCCCGCCGGGCCAGTACTTCCGCCACGAGTTTGCCGGTGAATCCGGTGGCGCCGTAGAGTGCAATATCAAGAGGTCGTGAATCCGTCATGGACGGACAATACGAAAGAGGCCGCGGGACGTCACGTTAAATTTCTCCGCGTCCGGAGAACACGAATGGAACGAATAGACACGAATTGCACGAAGCTGCGTTTGATTCGAGGGGCCTGATTCGCGCCCTTCGTTTTATTCGGAAATATTCGTGTTCGACTTACTTCCGAAAAGCGATCTTCTTCAACTTCGTCCGCCACTCGGCCACATCGGGAAGACGTCGTTGCAGGCCGGAGAGATCCGGCATCTGAATAGAAGGCAGGGACGGCATGCTCGGAAGGCTGGGCAGACCGGGCAGCTTCGCGCTGACGACGACCTTGTCTCCCGTGCGCGTGATGGGGCGCGAAAGGGCCTTGCGAATCTCCGGCAGGGCTGCCTGAGTCGCGTCGTAGCCGGCCCGGGTGGGAATATCCGTGCGATGCATGTCCCAGATGGAATGCTGCCCCGTGACCACCGGCTCGATCATGATGTCCGCCGGATCCGTATGGCGATTCATCAATCGAATACGCCGCATCATGGTTTCAATGCTGCGATTGAACGTACCCCGCATGGTGTTCAGGTCTTCGTCGGACGTGGCCGTGTCCAGATCCACGGCGATTACGATGTCCGCGCCCATCTTGCGAGCCAGGTTTACTGGCACGCTGTTGAGCAGGGCCCCGTCCACGAGTTTGATATCACCGTGTTCCTCGGGAGTCAGAAAACCGGGAATGGCGAACGATGCTCGCAGGGCGGGAAAAAGCGCGCCCTCGGTAATATGCACTTCTTGAAGATTGGTAAGATCCGTGGCGACTACGCCCAGGGGAATATCCAGGCTGTCGAATTCGCGCACGGGCAAATGGGACATGATGTTCTGGATCAACTTCTTGCCGGCGATGATTCCGGTTCCCTTGCCGAAGTTGACGTCCATGAAGGTAAGCGTATCCGCGAACGATTTCATTTCTTCATCGCCGAAGCGTGCCAGGGTATCCAGAACGCCCGACGCGTAGTATGCGCCCACGATGGCTCCGGCCGAACACCCGGTGATGATGTCGGGACGAATGCCCTCTTCTTCCAGGGCACGGATGACGCCCACATGGGCCCAACCCCGGGAACCGCCGGAACCCAGCGCCAGTCCGACCCGGGGTTTACCGACAACTAATGGTCCAAATTCAAATTGCATGTCTCGATGCCTCGCCTAACCTGTTTTAGCCGCGGGTGCTTGAAATTTCAATCACTATACCATGAGACGGAGACGAGACTCCGGAGTTCTCGCAAAGGAACTGGAAAGCCGGTTTAAACGGAAAGCCGGTTTAAAAAAGAAAACGCCCGGTCCGAAATCATTTTCCGGCCGGGCGTTCCTTGCGTGGAAGGGCCTTAAATCAGGCGGTAACCGGCTGGCGCGCCGCCTTGCTTTCCACTTTTACCAGGTTGGCGCGCAGCATGGCCAGGCTGTCGATGTTGTAAGCCAGGTTCCAGCGATTGCGCTTTTCCCGAGAATCGCCCGGGGCGCGGGACGTGGAGCGCTCCATGAGCATGCCGTTGATGAATCGCGCGGCGGCCTCGACCACTTCAAAGGCGATTTCATCGCGCGTATCGCCGTCCTTGATGCCCTTGTATTCGTCGACGATCTTCTCGAAGGCGTCCTTAACTTCCAACAGCTCGGAAGACGGAGCGAACTTCGCCAGTTCCCCGTCGATGTAGGCTTTCAGGATACCCTTGTCGGTCATGCCGGAGACGATGTGACCAATGCAGGCGACTACCTGCAACTGAGTCGTGCCTTCGTAGATGGTGGTAATGCGCGCATCGCGATAGATTCGCGCTACATCATATTCCTCGGTGTATCCGGAGCCGCCGTGAATCTGGATGGCATCGTAGGCTACTTCGTTACAACCCTCGGAGATGTAGTATTTGGCCAGGGGCGTGAACAGACTGGCCATTTTGTCCCAGTGACGCACCTGCTCGTCCTTGCGAATTTCGCGCTCGGATTTACCGTCGTGCTTCAGTCGCTCGGCGCGCCAGGCGTATTTGTCGATGCTGCGACCGGCTTCGAGCATGATGTTGCGCATGGCATCGCATTCGCGATCCATCTTGTCCAGCATCTTGCGCACGGCCGGGATTTCCTTGATCAGCTTGCCGAACTGCTCGCGCTCATTGGCGTACTTGTGAGCTTCGTACTGGGCCGCCGCGGCGATACCCATGGACTGAGCGGCGATGGAAATCCGCGCCGAGTTCATCATGCCCATGGCGCCTTTTACCAGGCCTTCGCCGACTTCGCCGATGAGAATACCGGGGGAATCGTCGTATACGATTTCACAGGTGGGCGAACAGTGCAGGCCCATCTTGTGCTCGATGCCGGCGACCTCGATGTCCTCGGACTTTACGATGAAGAACGAAAGACCGCGCGCGCCGCTGGTGGGAGCGCCCGTGCGAGCCAGGGTCAGGATGATGGCCGGCGTATCGCCGAAGCCGCAGGCGTGGGTAATGAAACGTTTCGTGCCGGTCAGTTTCCATACGCCGTTTTCGTCTTGCGCGGCGCGCGTCTGAACGTTGGGCAGGTCCGAACCGTGGTTGGGCTCGGTGAGCGCCATGGCGCAGGTCAGGGTTCCCGCGGTCAACTGGGGGATGTATTTCTCGGCGATTTCGGGGGACGCGAATCGTTCGATGACTTCGCCGATGTTCGCGCAACCGAATGCGATGGCCATGGACGCATCGCCTCGGGCCAGAAGCTCCATCAACACCGTCTGAGCAACGGCCGGCAGACCCAGACCACCGTGATGACGCCCCAGGCTGTAGGGCTGCAGTCCGGCTTCCAGCATCTGGTTGTAAGCCTTGATCATGGGCTCGGGGAAAGTAACTTTTCCGTTCTCGAGTTTCAGACCGATGTGATCCATTTCCTGGGAAACCTGGGCCAGTTCCTTGCCGGCCAGTTCACCCATGGATTCCAGAATGGCTTTGTAGTATTCAACGGCGCCGGCTACGTCGGACGGAGCCATGGCCAGGTTCTCATCGCCGGTTTCGGCGTACTTTTTGGCGTCTCGGAAGTCTTCACCCTCGAAGGCGTGCACGGCTTCTTCCCAGTCGATGATATTATTTACGTATTCCTGAATGTCTTCATTCTCGGTGTAGTAATTGTTCCGTATCATTTCATTCCCTCCTATTACGGATGAATCACATTGTGCGTTTTAACAGTCGTTACAAAAATTACCAGAAATTTCCTGGAGTGCCCGGCTCCCCGTGAGAGGGAAGCGTGGACAAATCAGTCTATTCGTCATGGTTCGAATCGCCTCTTTTCAGGTCAAGATAATAGGTGACGCTCTGTAAACTTGAGACAAACCGTCATGGATTGATTTGTCAATCGACTCGTACGTGCGCTCCCTGCTCCCTATGACCTGATCCGCTTTCTCTTAAAACCCGGCCGCCAGTCGAGCACCTTGATCGATGGCTCGCTTGGCATCCAATTGCGAAGCCTTGTCGGCTCCGCCGATGACGTGCACGGAAACGCCGGCCTGCTCGAGTTCAGGAAGCAGTTCGCGCTGCGATTCCTGACCCGTGCACAACACGACATTGTCCACGCCCAGCACCCGTTCTTCATCGCCGACCTTGATGTGCAGACCCTCGTCGTCCACCTTCCGGTAGCTGACGCCCAGTACGGTCTTCACGCCGCGATCCTCGATGGTCTTCTTATGAATCCAGCCCGTGGTTTTACCCAGGGTAGCGCCGAACTTGTTCTTGCTCCGCTTGAGCATGGTGACGTCGCGCTTACCCGCCAGGGGCGTGAAGTCCGGTTTCAAACCGCCGGGGCTTTCGATCTTTTTGTCGATACCCCACTCCTCCAGAAACGCGTCCGGATTCAGACTCGTCTCTTCCCCCTGGTCCGTCAGAAAGATGGAAACGTCGTAGCCGATTCCCCCCGCGCCCAGCACGGCGACTTTTTCGCCCACGGGCTTGCCGTGGAGTACGACGTCGACGTAAGTCAGTACCTTCTTGTGATCCAGTCCGTCGATATTGGGAATGCGGGGCGTCACGCCCGTAGCCAGCACGATTTCATCGTACTTGCCGTCGATGAGTTCCTTCGCGCCCACGCGATGATTCAATTGCAAGTTAACGCCGTGCTTTTCGATCATGCGACCGAAATAGCGCAACGTTTCGTTGAACTCTTCCTTACCGGGAATGCGGCGCGCGATGTTCAACTGGCCGCCGATGTCGCTCGCGCCGTCGAATAAAGTCACGTCGTGTCCTCGCTCCGCGGCGATGGTCGCGCAGGCCAGCCCGCCGGGTCCGGCGCCCACCACGGCGATGCGTCGCTTCGTTCCCGCGGGTTCGTAATTCAATTCGGTTTCGTGACAGGCCCGGGGATTGACCAGGCAGGACGTCAAGCCCCCGGAGAAAATGTGATCCAGGCAGGCCTGGTTGCAGGCAATACAGGTATTAATTTCGTCGGCCTTACCCGCGGCGGCCTTGTTTACGAAGTCCGCGTCGGCCAGGAAGGGACGCGCCATGGAAATCATATCGGCGTCGCCGCGCGCGAGAATTTCCTCTCCCTGCGCGGGATTGTTGATGCGATTGGAAGTTACCAGGGGAATGCCTACTTGCCCCTTGAGTTTCGCCGTTACCCAGGTAAAGGCGCCCCGGGGGACCATCATGGCAATGGTCGGGATACGCGCTTCGTGCCAACCGATACCGGTATTGATGATGGTGGCGCCGGCCTTTTCAATTTCCCTGGCCAGATGGATGACTTCGTCGAAGGTGCCGCCCTCGTCCACCAGATCCAGCATGGACAGACGATAGACGATAATGAAGTCCGGGCCGCATTTTTCACGCACGGCCTTGACCACTTCAATGGCGAACCGTATCCGTTTCTCGAACGTGCCGCCCCACTCGTCGTCGCGATCGTTGGTACGCCGGGCGATGAACTGATTAATGAGATAGCCTTCCGAGCCCATGACTTCCACGCCGTCGTAACCCGCGTCTCGAGCCAGCGCCGCGCAATCCGCGAAATCGCGAATGGTTGCCAGAACCTCATCATGGGTCAGGCGATGGGGTTTCATGGCATTGATGGGCGCGCGAATATCGGACGGCCCCACGTTGGCGCGGTGGTAACCGTAGCGACCCGTATGCAGAATCTGCATGGCGATCAAGCCGCCGGCGTCGTGCACCGCTTGCGTGATGGGCTTGTGGGCATTGGACTCCTCGACGGTGTTCATGATGCTGCCACCCTTTGAAACCATGCCGGCTTCATTGGGAGCGATTCCGCCGGTAATAATGAGACCCGCGCCTCCGGCGGCCCGTTCACCGTAAAAGGCGGCCATGCGCTCATAGCCGTTTTCGACCTCTTCCAGACCGGTGTGCATGGAACCCATGAGCACCCGATTTCGAATGGTAGTAAACCCCAGATCCAGGGGCTTCAGGAGATTGGGATATAGTTTGTTTCCGCTTTGAATAGACATGTCTGTCTATGTCCGAAAACGGGGCCTTTGACGGCAAGAAAAAAATTTACCATTGGTAAGGCAATAGCAGGACCGGACGTGAAATATCATTGCGTTCATCCAAATCCAATGCATAATCAGGCTTTCATAAAGGCTAAAGCCCTTCCCATCCCGGTCGAAACTAAGTAGTATATGTGGAATTCACTCTATCCCAGGCTCCTGGAAACCTTTGAGCCATTCCTGAAACTGGAACCGGATCCGGCCGAACTGGTGGATGAAGAACCGGGCCCCTACTTCGTCTGCCTGGGCGCCGGCCGGAATCAACTACCGCTGATTCAAGCCGCAACCGCCGCCGGATACCGGGTCATCGCCGTGGATCAAGACCCCATGGCGCCGGGTTTTGAGACCGCCCATATTCGGCTTCACTCCAGCATACTGAAACCGGGCTACATATATAGACAATTGCGGGAGCACCTGGGCGGAGAGCACATCGCCGGCGTGGCCACCCGCTCCTTTGATCAGGCGAACATCTGCGCGGCGCACCTGGCCCGTTACTACAACAACCTGGGCGCCAATCCCAATACCCTGCGCAAGTTTCGCGACAAGCGTAAGTTCAAAAGCAGCCTGAAGGGACGCGACATCACCCTGCCCCAATCCTACGCCTGGGATACCATGCGCGGTAAATGGGAAATGCTGGACGCGTCCATGCCCCTCATCGCGCGACCGGCGGAAGGACACGGTAAGGTCGGCGTGGAACTCCTGAACAGTCGCGAAGACGTTCAAGCTTTTCTTAAGAAGCACTCCCAGGACAAAGGCGAAATCCTGGTAGAGGATTTCATCGGCGGCGATGAAGTAACCGTACTGGGCCTGGTCCACCAGAGCCGCTACATTCCCGTCAGCATCTCCGATAAAATCACTTCGGGCGAAGCGCCCCTGTTCATCGAAATCATGCATCGCTTTCCCTCGCGCATACCCGACGAAGCCCGGGCGCGAATCAACAAGGCCATGCAACACATCGTCAAATCGTCCGGCCTCAGAAGCGGCCCCATCGTGGCCGAGTTCATCATGAACTCCCGGGGAACGCCCTATCTCGTTGAATGCGTTCCCGAGGCGGGAGGCGAATACATCGCCGAACTCGTGGCGTCGGCCTCCGGCGATCGCGATTTCTTCACGGACATGGTGAACATCGCCGCGGGAAACTATCAAGCGCCGGACGACGAACGGGAAAACCCCGGCGCCTCCGTGATCATTCGTTATATCGCCCAGCGCGAAGGCATCCTGCGCGATATACACGTCCCCGGTCACATTCGCAACGACCCGCGTCTGATTCACGCCGCGCCCCTCAAGCAAGTCGGCGATAAACTCTCGCTGCAAGGCGGCAACCATGATCGGCCCTTCGTTTTCGCCTTGCGCGATGAAGTCGACCGAAGAACCAGCCTGGAACAACTCGCGAACCGATTCGCGGAGGAAATTACCATTGAATACGAACCGAGCGTGGAACGACCACTACGAAAGACCAAAAGCAAAACTCTCGTATCCCGATGAAAACCTGGTCCGCCTGCTGGCGGGCGCGCCCCGGGGTCCGGCGCTGGACCTGGGCTGCGGCAGCGGTCGTCACCTGGCCTTGCTGGACGACCTGGGCTTTGATCCCGTGCGCGGCGTGG
>CAZGYS010000299.1:0-7869 GCA_964530305.1 uncultured Leptospiraceae bacterium | reverse complement strand
GCCCTTGATGAAACTCTTGCGCGCCATTTTATAGGCCAGGCGAATTCCGGCCCCGCCGTTCGTGGAGCCGCCGGCGCGCAGGCGATCCAGCGCCGCCAGTACCGCGCCTTTGTTTTCGCCGGAAGTGGGCGGAAGCACCAGACCGCTCGCGCCCGCGTAGACCACGATGGTCACCTTGTCCTTCTCGGTTAACTGGGGCACCAGCAGCTTCAAGGAGCGCTTCAGCAGGGGCAGCTTGTTCATGCTGAACATGGAACCGGAAACATCCAGGAGAAAGACCAGATTGCGGGGCGGAATTTTGTCCGCGGGAATTTTTCTCCCGGCGATGCCGATTCGCAACAGGCGATGTTTACGATTCCAGGGAGCGACGGAAACCGTGCCGGCAACGGCGAAGGGCGCGCCTTCGCGGGTCGTGGGCGCGTTGTACTTGTACGAAAAGTAATTCACCATTTCCTCGATGCGCACGGCACCCGGGGGAGGCAGGCGACCGTTGTTCAAAAAACGCCGCACATTGCTGTAGGCCGCGGTATCCACGTCGATGGAGAACGTGGAGAGGGGCTTTACGCGAACTTCCTGGAAGGGGTTCTCCACGATTCGATCATAGGTTTCGGTATTATGGCGAACGGGCGGCCGGCGGTCCCGGGGCGCGGGTTCCGCGGGAATCACGCCTCCGGCGACCTCCGCGCTTCGAGTCCCGGGTTTTTTCCCGTAATATTGGCGCATCACTTTCTTACGGGGTCCGCGATAGTCTTTCTCTTTCGCGGGCTGGTAGGCGCGGTTCGGCGGCGTGAGTGCGTTTCGACGGGTCTCGGGTTTCGCGCAAAAGGCGAAATTCCCGGCGAGCAACGCCGCGGCACTCGCGTAAAGCATGAATCGTTTCAAGGTTTCCTCCGGGCTTCGCTCCCCATGGAATCCCATGGGGGCGTAAATCCCGTATGCGACGAATCTCGCGGGGGCAAAGTTCGAGCTCGGCTATTTTTTTACCGATTTTCGGACGCCGCGCGGATTTTTTTCGTCGCCCGGCGCGCCGGGCCCGTGCACTTCGCCCTCATGCTCTTTTCCTGGGAGTTCGCGCTTCTATGCGGAATCGTTTTCGTCGCCTACACCACCCAGGCCATCACCGGCTTCGGAGCGGCCGTGATTACGGTGACCCTGGGCGCCTTCCTTTATCCCATCGATAAGCTCATGGCGTTACTCGTGCCCATGAGCATGATCCTTAATGTTTATCTCACCGTGCGCTATTTTTCGGCCATTGACGGCCCGCTGTTTCTACGCCGCATTTTGCCCATCATGGGCGCGGGCGTAGTCATCGGCTTGTTGCTCTTTAACCTGGTGGCCGGGTCCTATTTGAAGATCATGCTGGGCTTGATGATTGTCATACTCTCCGCCGTGGAATTCTGGAGCATGGGCCTGCACCGGCCGCGTAAGGCGCCGGCATCCGAGCGTGATCCCGCTGCAATCGAGTCGCCGTCGTCCGAGAGCGGGAAGGCCAAAATGACGCCCTTGTTGAGCGGCGTGGTCCTGGCCGCGGGCGTCATTCACGGCATCTATGCGTCGGGCGGTCCCTTGCTGGTCTATGCCATGGGGCGATTAGGCCTTTCGCGCGCGGTGTTTCGCTCAACCCTTTCCATCGTCTGGCTCATCTTCGGTGCCGTCCTGACTTTCGAATACGGTCGCGCCGGAAGAATCGACCTGGAAATTCTGCGCATGATCGCCTTCATGCTGCCCACCCTCCCGGTAGGCATCGTCCTGGGTGAATGGGTGCACCATCGAATAGACGAACGACGCTTTCGCATCGGAGTCTTCGCGTTGCTCTTCATGGCGGGCCTTTCGCTTCTGCTGAAGGAAGTTTGAAAGGGAAGCTTGCATTGCTTGCCTCAAGAGCGCCGGCGATAATCCTGGTCCGCCGCCCCGCGTCGCTTCAGGTCGCGTCGTTTACGACCGCGTCTTTTTTTAGATGCGCCGCCCGCGCCGCGGTTGAAGGACGGCGGAAGCATGGTTTCCCGATCATGTGCCAATGGAGACGTAAGCTCGGGATGGATTTCCAATGGGTCGAAGAGTTTCGCGTCCAATCGTCCCCCTCTACGACGTTCCTTCAATTCGGCGCGATACCGCCCTCGAAATTCCCGGGTTATCTCGCCGAAGGCGCGAAAGGATTCCAGGCGATATTCCACCAACGGGTCCGAACCGACGAGACCCGCGCTCCAGGCGCCTTCGCGCATGTTTTCCAGGTTTTCCAGTTGCTCACACCAGAGTTCGTCCAGCAATTCCAACGGGAAATAGCCGTCCCGGGGCGTTCGCTCCAGCAGCTTGCGACGCAGGCGATAAACGCGTTCGCGCTGAGCGTTCAAGACGTCATCGTAATCCAGGAGATGCTTGCGAATATCGTAATTACGACTCTCAACTCGCTTCTGGGCTCGAGCAATCACTCCGTCGATGAATCGCCCCTCCAGATAACCCTCCGGCGTCGCCTCCAGGGCCTTCATGGCCGCGGCGCTTCCCGTACCGGCGAACATCCGGAGCAAGGGATCCTCCAGGCTCAAATAAAATCGGCTGGAGCCCGGATCACCCTGGCGCCCGGAACGACCCCGCAACTGATCGTCGATGCGTCGGGCTTCATGTCTTTCCGTTCCGATTACGTGCAGCCCGCCGGCATCGCGCGCGCGAACGGCTTCCGCTTCGTTTCGTTCCGCGCCGGAGCCGCCCAGGATGATGTCCGTTCCCCGGCCGGCCATGTTGGTGGCCACGGTTACGGTCCCCGGTCGCCCCGCGTTCGCGATAATCTCGGATTCCCGTTCGTGATGTTTCGCGTTGAGAACTTCATGGGGAATTTCGGCCCGGCGGAGCAGTCGAGACAACCGTTCCGACTTCTCCACCGACGCGGTTCCCAGCAACACCGGACGTCCCTTCGCGCGCATGGTCCCGGTTTCCGCCACGACGGCGCGCAGCTTCGCGGCTTCCGTGGCGTAAAGGCGGTCGGGGAAATCCCGGCGGATGACCGGGCGATGGGTTGGAACGGCGATTACCGGCAGGCGATGTATCTTGTGAAATTCCGTCGCCGAACCCGCCGCCGTACCGGTCATGCCGCTTAACTTCTCATACATCCGAAAAAAGTTTTGAAACGAAATGGAAGCCATGGTGCGCGTCTCCGGTTGCAGCGCGACGCCTTCGCGGGCTTCCAGCGCCTGGTGCAGGCCGCCGCCGTAGCGTCTTCCGGGCAACGCGTAACCCGTGAATTCATCAATGAGGACGACTTCGCCTTCCCGCACCAGATAGTCCGTGCCCGGTTGGTAACACAGGCGAGCACGAAGCGCCGCCGATACGGCCGCGCTCAAGTCGATGTTTTCCGAGCTGTAGAGATTCTCGATGCTCAGAATTTTTTCCGCCAGACGGACGCCCGGTTCCGTGAGGGTTACGTTCTTGTTCTTCTCATGGACGTCGTAGTAACGGCCTCGCAGAAGGTCTTCGTCCGGGGAGGATGCTTCGCGCCCCGTTGCCGCTTCGTTTCGCGGGCCGGGTTTGTTCCGGGCGCGCTTGATGAGCGTTTCCGCGGCGCGTCGCGCTCGGAGTACGATTTCGTCGTCGCTTCGGGCTTCTCCCGCGATGATCAAGGGCGTGCGCGCCTCGTCGATAAAGATGGAATCGGCCTCGTCCACCAGCGCGAAGGTCAGGCCCCGCTGGACTCGATCCTCGTCCTGGACGACCATGTTGTCCCGTAAATAGTCGAAGGCGATTTCGTTGTTGCCGGCGTAGGTAATGTCCGCGGCATAAGCTTCGCGCCTGGTCCGCGAATCCATGCCGTGGCTGATGTAACCGACGCTGGTATCCAGCAGTTCGAAGACGGGTCGCATCCATTGGGCGTCCCGTTTGGCCAGGTAATCGTTCACCGTCACCGCGTGCACGCCCCGACCGTTCAGGCTGTTCAAGAACAGAACGGGAACGGCCGCGAGGGTTTTGCCTTCGCCGGTTTTCATTTCGGCGACGGCTCCGCGATGCAATACAATGGAGGCCAGGAGTTGCACGTCGTAGGGGCGCATGCCCAGGGCCCTGCGCGCGGCTTCTCGGGCCAGGCTGAATGCTTCCGGCATTAGAGCGTCCGGCGTTTCCCCGGCGCTCGCGCGTCGACGCAGGTCCCGGGCATGGTCTTTCAACTCCGCGTCGTTCAGGCGCCCATGGCGATTTTCCAGGGCGTTGATTGCCTCCAGGACGGGCAGGATTTTTTTCAGTTCGCGCACATTATGTGTTCCGAACACCAGGCGCATGGTTTTTTCGATAATACTCATACAATTCTCTCGTCTTTCCGATCACGAGGAGATCGGATTCCGACCGCGCATGGGCGCGGACATAACTATCCGCCGGGAGCGGAGCATGGCGAATCGCGTCACGCGCGCGATGCGCATTGTAAGGGCTTTACTTCAAACGACGAGAGTGGGAGGACCCCGAATGGGTTGCGGGCGCCCGAGGCGAGACGCACATACCGGTTGAGTCGACCGGGGGAGGTTCGATACGGCGCCCCGGGTCGGCGCGAAGGCGATTGCCGAGGGGTTCGGGGCCTCTACTTGTTCGAGAGCCGCGGCGTGGGCGCTTTCCCAGGTGACTTCGATACTCCGGAAGATGATCTTCGAGGAGGCGAACGGTTCGATTTCCAGGGTCGGGTGAATGCCGCGTGATGCTTCCGCTTCGGGCAGGTAGCCGCCTGTCTGCGTCTGGGCAAGCGCGGACCCCACGCCCATGTTGAGGACGAGCAGCAGAGCCGGAAAAAATTTTTCCATGGGGCGCTTCATTCAAGCCTTATGATAGGGACGACCGACGCGGGCGACGAGCAAATTTCCCACGTTATCATCAGTTCTCGCGGAGTCGGCCGGTTTTGTTTTGATTGAACAACAATTTTGGCAACCGGGGCGGTATTCCCTTGTAGTTGAATTAAGAAAACATTTTGCAATTTCGCCTCCGGATAAAAAGGGTTGTATTTTTTAGCGCTCAACTTTCGGCGCTCGACATTGTCGGGCTTCTTCTCCATGAGTAATCAACTCTCAGAGCAGGAATTTCGCGCGCTCTATGAAGCGCACCGGGACGATATCTATCGTTACCTGATGAAATTGTCGCGTCGTCAAGATCTGGCCGATGATCTGACTCAGGATGTCTTCGTCCGAGTGCACGAAAAGTACCATCAGTTCAATCCCGAGAAAGGTACTTTCATAAAGTGGGCTTGCGCCATCGCCCATAACAGTTTCTTGAATCACGAGAAACGCGCGGCCCGGGGGACTACTTTCGACGACGGCCTGGAACATACCCTGGCCGGCAACGACGACCCCGCGAAGCGCGTGGAACAGAATATTCTGTCGGAACAAATTCGAGAGGTGATCCTGAATCTGCCTGAACCGGAAAGGCGCATTTTCTACCTGAAAAACGTGAAGAATTGGACCCGGGAGCAAATCGCCCGCGAAATGAACATGGGCACCCGCACCATCAGTCGAAAGCTGGTCAACGCCGTGGAGCTTCTACGCCGGGAGCTCGAAAAAAAGAAGTTAATGATTTCTTAACGATGAAAGAAGAGGATTTCGAAATATTACTCTCCCGGCTGGCCTGGGAAGACATCAGCGAAGGGGAACGCGTCGGACTCGAAAGCGAGACGGCCGGTTCGCCCGAGCGCGCGGAACGCCTACGCCGTTTCGAGGAGACGCTGGATGTACTGAAAGGCTTCGACGGCGCGGACCTGGAGATCCCCGAGCTGGAGGAGCAATACTTCGGACCGGGCGCCGGAGAAACGTCCGGCGCGGACAAGACCGAACAATCCGCGGGTAAGGTCAGGCGCGTCAATTTCACGCGCGCGGCGTTGCCCGCCGCCGCGGCCCTGCTGTTGGCCGCGGGTGCCTGGATTTTTCTGGGCCGTAGCGCTCCGGCCGTGGAAACCCATTTGACCCATGCCTCCGGGGAATGTCGCGCGGGAGAAGGTAAACTGAACAAGGGCGCGAAATTCGAACACTTCGAAGTCAGCAGCGGCGCGAACTCCATTTGCGACGTGCGCATCGCCTATGCCGGAAAACTGCATCTGCGTTTGCTGGCGAACTCTCGCTTCAGCTATACCGTCCAGAATCATTCCCTCACCATTAAATTGGAGCAGGGCGAGCTGTTGCTGGACTCGGAGAAATTACCGGCGCGCGGATTCCTGCGGATTCATTCTCCCGGCCATTCCATCGAGGTGCTGGGAACACGCCTGGCTCTGAATCGCCGCGAAGGTCACAAGCTGAACATGGATCTGATTCGCGGTCGCGCGCGGGTTAAGTCGGCGCACTACCTGCGATTGCACGGCCTGCGCAACGGCGTGCATGCCAAGCATCGCATCCGCCTGGCCCGCGAATTTCCCGAGCTCTTCGGGTCCACGGAGCACATCCTGGAGCCCGGCAAGGGCCTGCGGTTCGAGCATCCCCGGGATTTTCACGAGCATACCGCGCCCCTCTTCCGGAGCCTGGAAAAACATCTGAAGGACGCGAAGGGTGCGTCGGATCACACCGGCGCCCATCATGTGGATCGCAAACTCACCGCCAGGCTTCGGGCCGCCTTTCAGTCCCATCCGGCGGCGGGGCATGCCCATTTCTCCGCTCCGCCCCGGGGCAAGTCCGAGACGGTCTCGGCCGAGCGAGCGGCCCGCTTGCGGGCCCATTTCGACGCTATTTCGAAGCGCTCCGGCGTCCGACGGTAGATCATTTTTTTGGCAATCGCCAATCTCCCTGAATGTATGTGGGGTGCGTGTCCTCCATGGGCACCAACAACCCGAGGAAATACACATATGTCCGTCAGGGAGATAAAAAATGAAACAGTCCACGCTCCAGTACCTTTGTCCAATCTTGATCCTGCTGCTCTGCGCGGGAGGGCTCCATGCCGATCGGATCATTCTTAAGAATGGTCGCAAGATCGACGGAACCCTCGTCGGTCAGAGTCGAAACTATATTCGCGTGCGGTCCAATGGCCGCGTGATTCGCATTCAAAAGAGGCGCATCCGGCGGATTCTATACGGCAATTTCGCGCCTCCGACTCGCAAAACGCCCGTTACGAAGCCCGTTAAGAAACCGCCCGTCGCGAAAAAGCCGCCGCCGGCCAGGAAACCGCCGGTAGCCAAAAAACCGCCGCCCGCGGAAAAGCCGGCTGCGAAGGTCGATAAGGAAAAGCTGCGCGAAGCGGCGGAGAAACTCCGCGCCGCCGAGGAACGAGTGCGCGAAGCGGAAAAGCGTATTCGGGAGGCCGAGGAAAAAATCAAGGCCGCGAATCTCAAGGCACGCACCGCCGAGGCGAAGCGCCTGGAGGCGACGGCGCTGGCCCGCGAATGGGAGCTCAAGGCCCGCAAGGGTTCCTTGAAGGGTGCTTTCGCGCGTGGTAAATCCGCGGGGCCGTCCTTCTACGATTATTTCGTCCCGGGTCTCGGACAATGGCGTCGGGACGATAACCTGAATGCCGGCCTCACGGGCGGTTTTTTCCTGCTGAACGCCTTTAATCTTTATGACGGCAATGAAAAGTGGAAACAAGAACGGACCGCCTATGAAAACCTGAACTCATTCGGTACCCCTTCGCCGACGGCTACCAGCGATCCCGGGGTCGCCTATGCCTATGCTCAGGTTTTTGAAAGCCGGCAGGCGAACATCGACGCGCAGTACGCTCGTACGCGCAATGCATTCATTGGTCTGTTGCTGGTCTACGCCTGGAACTACTTCGATTTGAAAGGGTTCCGGACGGAAAGTTCCGGAAAGTCCCCGGGGCGATCGGCATACGGGCGATGGAGAGTGGACCTTACAGCGGATGCCGGCGCTTCTTCGCGTACTACCTTTCAGGATTTGGGCGGTTCGGCGAAGGATTCCGCCGGCATTCGCTTTT
>CAZGYS010000298.1:0-7876 GCA_964530305.1 uncultured Leptospiraceae bacterium | reverse complement strand
ACTTCACAGGAGGCGTGGAGATCCAGGGGCGGGCTCACGGCGATGAATACATCGGCGATTCGATCGCGCAGCTTTCCGCGAATGGGCGGCGCTCCCATAAGGGCTCGCTGGCGATTGCGCTCTTCGCGATCCTCACCCATGTATTTCAGGGTTACATTGGCACCCAGGCTGAAACCCACGAGCGCAATCTTACTGGAGAGTTTTTCCCGGACGTAGGCCAGCACCGTTTCCACGTCCAGGGTGAAGCCCGAGTTATAGAGATTGCGCGCCAGGTCCACGCCGGGCCCGCAGCCGCGCATGTTCATGCGCACGACGTGAAACCCCGCATGCAGAAGTTTTTTCGTCATCTTCACCATGTAGATGGAGCTGGCCGAACCCTCCAGGCCGTGCACAAGCACCACGGCCGGGATGTCGTGACCCGAAGGCCCGGTGTAGCGGTGGACGTGAATATAGAGGCGGTCCCCGGTCCCGTCCTGGGTTGGGATGATTTCGTCCTCGCTGACCAGGCCGCGCTTGTGGGGATCGAATCCGGGTAACTGTCCCAGTAGATTGGAACTGATGGTCTGGTAATGGGCATTCTTGCCCATGCGGGGCGGATCGAAGGCAATCAAGTCCACGATAGGTTTTAGCTTCGGAACCGCTCGCCTCGGCAACCAATTTTCGGCCGGATTTCTGGTTGTGTCGGGCTCCCCCTCCGGCAATGAAGGATTGTATTATGAAGGCTAAACGCGCGCAAGAATCATGGCTCCGCTTTCTGGGGCCGCTCCTCCTCCTGGCGGGCGTAACGGCTTCGGCCGGCTTCGGCTGCGCGGGAACCGGGGAGCGGGATCGCCCGGGCAACCCGACCTGTTCGGCCCTGAATCGCGAATGCGTTCGAGGCTGTCGGGAACATCGCGGCGGTCTGGAGGAGAGGCGGCGACCGGACGAACCCTATGTTCGAAGCACGCGCCTGAACCAGTGCGAAACCCGTTGCGGCAATCAACTGGCGGCCTGTCGTAAGCGGGACTCGTGACGACCGCGCCCGGCCGGGCAAGGGTCGGAGCATAACTTAAGACGTGAATTTATGAATGGCGATACGCAACAAAGCGAAACTGAAATGAATGCGCTGACCGGTCGTCTGGTGAGCGAAGCGGCCCTTCGGGATCCCGAGCCCCTGGTAATCGCCGGGCGGAAATTCGAATCCCGACTCTTCGTCGGGACGGGCAAGTTTTCGTCCACGGACGTCATGGGCCGCGTCGTCCGAGCCTCGGCCACGGAAATGGTGACCGTGGCCCTCCGTCGCATCGACTTGAACGAGGACGTGACCGAACAGGACCCCGTTTCGGTTCTGGACCGCGACCGCATCGTCCTGTTGCCGAACACCTCCGGAGCCCGGGACGCGGAAGAGGCCATTCGCCTGGCGCGATTGGCGCGTTCCATGGGCGCGGGCGATTGGGTGAAGCTGGAAGTGACGCCGGATCCCGTTTATCTTTTGCCGGATCCCGTGGAGACGCTCAAGGCGGCCCGGGCCCTGGTGAAGGACGGTTTTCATGTGCTGCCCTACATCCACGCGGACCCGGTGCTGGCCCTGCATCTGCAGGACGCCGGTTGCTCCACGGTCATGCCCCTGGGTTCGCCCATCGGTACCAACCAGGGCATTCGCACGGCGGAGAGCCTGCGCATCATTATCGAACAGGCCCGGGTGCCCGTGGTCGTGGACGCCGGACTGGGCGCGCCTTCGCACGCGTGCGAAGCCCTGGAAATGGGCGCCGACGCGGTGCTGGTCAATACGGCCCTGGCCGTTTCCAGGGACCCCGTACGTGCCGCCGCTGCTTTCGCGCTGGCGGTCACGGCCGGACGGGATGCCTATCTCCACGGCGTTCGCGCCGGCGGACCGAGTCGCGATGCTTCGCCTTCCACTAAAGAGAAGGCCGGTGAAACGGGCGCCTGGAAACAGGCCTCGGCCTCCAGTCCGCTCACCGGCTTCTTGAACGAATAACGAATAAAGAACGCTTCTCTTTGCGACTATGACGAGCCTGGCCCGGATCTTAACTTAACGCGGCGGCGCGCCCTTGACTCCCGGCGCGGGTTTAAGCGAACCGGGCGGCAGGACCTTCGCCAGGTCCACGGCGCGCACCTTCGAGATGCGAATGTAGTGCTTGTCCGTCAGGGAATATTCCCGCAGGGTTTCCAGCTTGAGTTTGCCTCCCATGGAATGGGCGGGCAGGGGTCGGCCGGTTTTGTATTCACGGGTCTGAATCAGGAGCACGTTGCGATAGTGACGCTCCGCCATCTGATTGTGCAGGCCCACGAGATTCTTGCGAACCGAGTCGATTGTGCGGGAGGCTCGCTTGCGCGCCGAATACAGGACGGAGCGCTCCGAGATGATCAGCGTGCCGGCCCGGGGATACTTTTTCAGGAAACGCAAGTTTTCGCGGTATTCGCGATAACCCGTGAGCGAGTTGGCGATTTTATTGTCGTTGGCGCGGGACAACCCCACGGCCGACAACATGATGACCAGGGCGACCAGAACGGGACTTGCCGCGGGGACGCGCCTTAACACGGCGATGTCCAGGCGACGCAGGGCATAGGCGGCGCCCAGCGTCAGAAACGGTAGATGAATCAAGCCCAATCGCATCACCCATGGGCGACGAATATCGCCGAAGTAATAGGCGAACTGCACCAGCGCAATCAACCCGTGCCCGACGGCCACCAGCGCAATCGCCTTGCGTATCTCCGCGCCCGCGGTCGACCCATCCTTTTTGACCTTCAACAGATACAGCGCGAAGCCCGCGAAAGCGGCCAGGGTGATCACTTCCAGTACGGGGAAGCCCCGGGCCAGGGGATCCAGCAGGAACTCCAGCGCGTTTTGGATGTTGGCCGGGATATTGGAGAGTTGAAAGGCGATTGCATCCGAATCGCCGGGATTCGCCAGATGGCTTGAAATGATTTTTTGCCAGACGATGGGCAAGGCCAATGGGATGCACAACAGCGGAATGGGACGTGTTCCCCAATCGCGTAGCTTGCGGTGATGCATGGCCATTGCAAGCAGAATGGGTACGATGAGCACGACGGATTCGTAGCGGCACTGGGAGGCCAGCAACCAGGCGGGCAGGAGCAGGTCCAGGTTTTTCGGATCGGGGTCGCGCGCGAATCGATACAAGAGGACGTAGACCAGCCCCACCATCAGGGCGTTGAGCAGGTCGAAACCGGCCGAGGTCGAAGTCAGTGCGAACAGGGGAAAGGACGCCGTGAGCACGACCGCCGCGGCAGCGAAGCGAAAATCGCCCTTGCGCAAGGTAAGCGCTGCGATGCCCGCGAGTAACGCCCAGCACGCCATAAAGTTAACCGCGAAAGGATGGTTCGGCGAAAAGCCCAGGAAGGCGTGGAGCAGGGAAGTGAGAAACGCGAACAACCCGGGGCGGTGAGCCGGGGCATAGTGAATCAAATGCAGGCGGCCGTAGATAAAATCGGTTTCGAGCAAATTATACAGAGCGCGATTTTCGTGCAGGGACAGGGACGCGCTCAAGAGATTCGCCTCGTCGGACAATATGCGATACTCGGGGGTGATCGCCGTGAATATTATAATGGTGGGAACGAGTCCCAGCAGGAGCGGCGGTAAGAGCCCGCGCGCGAAATCCCGCCACTCATCGGCGTTAAACGAAGCGGAGGGGAAAAAGCCGCTCGGAGCAATCGCCGCGGCCGCGACCAGCAACAAGATAATCGTTGCCCAGAGTGAATAATATACTCCATGCGCGAAAGCCGCGGTAAGCAGTCCGGCGTCACGCAGCAGCCAGGTGCCCAGGGCGCAAATGACCGTTGACGATAGGGCGAGAATCGGCATGAGCCGGGTGGAGCGGCTAAAAATGGACATGCCTGGGTCTGAACCAGGCTCATGGCGGGGTCAATAATATTTCTTTTCCACCGATTTTGTAAGCGCCATTAAGTTGGAATAATTCATAAAAAGTACGTTGACGTATCGGCGGAATCACCCTCTAATCGGTAAGCTCCATTTTCGACTGATTTTCGCGGGTCTACTTGAAGGATTTTCAAGATCCCTTTTGAAATTGTTTGAGTCGAAATTATTTGAGAACGTGGGAGCATTCACTCGTATAATATATAGAACCGAACTAATTCATAGGATCGACCCGTGAAAACCAAGAGCCTGCTGTTGACATTTCTCGTATCCCTGGCCTTCGCGCTGGGGCATTGTAAGAAAGGTGGAGACGATAATAATCTCCTGCTGGCCGCTTTCTTTCTAAACCAGAACGATGGTTCCACGGTGGACATAACCCTGCAGGGAACCTTGACCAGTGGCGGCTCGCCGCTGGCCAATTACGTCCTGGCAAGCGGCGCCGGGTCGGCCACGTCGGCCCTTTCCTCCGCCGCGTCCAGAGGGACGCGGGCCAATGTCACCTGTCCGCCTACAATACCGTCGGGTTCGGTTTGCGCCGTCACCGACGCCAATGGCGCTTACAGCATCACTATATCCGCGTCCGTTTCCGCGTCCGCCACCACCGCGGGTACGGTCAACGTGACCCTGGATCTCTATGATTCCTCGGGGGTAAAACAGGCGGACATGACCATCAGCGTTACATATGCCGACAGCGGTTCCACCGCAACGGCGGGGGCCCCGGTCGTAAACGCCGCGGCCGGCGCGACGGTGACCATTACGGCGTCTACGCCGACGGTGACGGTTTCCGTTGTAATTCCCGGGACGCTGGTGCTGCCCACCTGTGGCACTACCAATCCGGGGGTTCTGTATAATGAGAGTCCCGGAAGCGCTTATAGCTATCTTTATTCTTCTCCGGTGGGGGCGCTGGGTTCCTTCGGCGTGAATGGTTTTTCCGGCGTAGGTTGCAAGCCGACAGGGATGGCGCGTAGTTCGGGAACCGCGACGATCAGTTATGCATATTCTTATGACAGCATCGGAAGATTGAGTTCCATGAACTTTCCCACGGTCAGCGGTACCTCGACGAACACTTACACCGCCACTTATAATCTGGCGTACCGCCCCTCGTCCTTGCTGCTGGATAAATATACGTTTGTTTGTCAGAACAGCGCGGCCGGCTCCGTTACGGTGGACTATATCTATGATTCCGCCGGCCGACTCACCGCCATTGCTAATCTGGTTCCGGATACTTGTTTTACGTCCGGTGCGCCCAGCACTACCCTTACTCAAACCAATACTACCTTTGCCTACACGGGAGATGCGGTACAGCCCACCACGCAGGCTTTGCTTACCTCTACCAGCACCATTAGCTACGTCCTGGATAGCAGTAATCGCGTTACACAACAGGTCAGCGTGAACGGCACGATTACCAGCACTTCCAATCACACATACGATAGCGCGGGTCGCCTGGCTTCATCGACCTCGGGAACCAATACGACCACATTCACTTATGACGCATCGGGTCGTCTGACGCAAATGGTGCAACCCGTCCTGGCCACGTCCACGGCCACCTGGACCCACTCCTATGATTCCGATGGGAATCTGCAGCAGGTTATCCATCAAACGGGAACCTCTACCAGTACGTTTACATTCTCCAACTAATCGCGCTTCACGAAAGAACGACCGGGAACAGCCCGGTCCCTGAACGCGTCCGATTTCGGGCGCGTTTTTTTTATGGCGATGGAAACGGGGCGGTCGGTGGTTTAGTTTCGCGCGCGTGGGCGAGCCGCCCCATGCAGGTAGTACGCGAAAGCGGTCAGCGCCGCGGCGATTACGGCGATGATCAAAAACAGGAGCCAGTCCCGGCCTTCCGTGAATTGCAAGGCCCAGGGCCCGCGCTTCAATTCATGGGCGTGGAGCAGGGGCGAATACTTCCAGTCCAGGTAGAGGCCATGGTCGGCGAAGATGTTCATCTTGCGTGCGTGGGCCGCGTCGCGATGGTAATGATAGAAGGAAAAGATTTCCCCGAAGCTTAAATAGGCCTGATGGGCAAAACAGAGGAACATGCCTCCGGCCGCCGCCAGGCGATTTCGCGTGCTCTCGAAGAATCCGCTTCGTCGTACGTCGCGCAGGGCAAAGCCCAGCGGCAAGAGCAGGAAGGGCAGGACCACAAGCATGTGACGCGGTCCCAGGCAAAAACCGCCGTGCCATTCCGAACGCATAGCAATGAAGAAGAGACGCGTGACCACCATGCCCAGAAGCAGCCAGGAGAGCATTCGCAAGCGGCGATGCAGTCGCCCCCAGAAAAGAAGCGCCGCGAACAGAATCGGATTAAAGAGCAGGACACCCTTGCCGCCCGAAAATAGCAGGCCGAAGAGGCCCGCGCGCGGATCCGTCCAGTGGCCGTGGTGCGGGCTGCCCGGCAAGGCCAGCGTGCGACCGGTCTCCAATGGATTGCCGAAGCGTTCGAAATTGTACCAGCCGTATAGAGCCAGCAGGGGTAACAGGCCGAGCAAGAAGAAACCGGATCCCGCCGGATTGGTGTTTCGGTCGTCTTCGCGGCCGGCGCTGTCGTGTTTCGGGCCGGCATGCTCACGGAAAATCGCGGGCGCGAAAGCCGCCGCCAGGAAAAAAGGCGCGAAGAACAAAGTCGAGACATGGGCCAGAACCGCGCAGCCCAGCGCCGCGCCCGAGAGCAGGTAGGCGCGCGGGGAGGAGAGTGTCGAAACGGTCGCCGATGCGGGCAGTAGACAATGGAATGCGACCAGGGAAAAGAAAAGCGCCGGGACCTCGCTGAACAAGGTTCCGGAGTAGGGCCACAGGGCCGTGGCGAAGGCAAACAAGAGCGCGAGCAGATTCGCCGCGGGTTCGTCCTTCAACAGGCGCATCGCCGTCAGGCGAAAGATCCACACGCAGGCCAGCGCCATAAGAACATTCACGAAGGCCGCCATGGTGCGCGTCGCGGAGCCCATGGGATCCGCCGCGTTCCGGCCAGTCATGAAGGAACGCAGGTTGCCCCGATGGTAGTGGGACGGCGGGGTTGCGCCCCGGGACAGGGCGTCTGTCAGTCCGGTTCCCCGGCCCAATAAAATCGCCCCGGCAACCATTACGGATTGGAGCGGCCCGAAGACCGGGTAGAGCTTTCCGTCCCGACCCTTTTCCAGCCCGAAGCCGGGCCAACCTTCCAGCGGACGCGCAGGCGCGAAACCTTCGCCCCGGGCCAGGGATGCTCCCGAGCGAAACATAACTTCCGCATCGGGCGAACGAATGCCGCCGTAGGCGCTGAAGCCGTGCACGGTCGCGGTTAAGAGAAAAAGCAGGATGACGGGGCGATTGGGCATTTCCTGGCGCTATGATACCTTCGCGGCGCTCCGGGGGTCAATGACAATCGTTATCTACTTGTCGCCGGGGGCGTAAATTGATTAGCTGGGCTCATGCCGAATTTCTCGGAAATTTACGGGGCCATGGACTTTCAGGGAATCGCTGAATCCATCGCGAGTAATCGCTCCGCGGCCGGCGTCGAATCCATTCTGGAGCGCGAAGCCGAGGAATTGACCCTGGAGGATTTCGCTACGTTGATTTCGCCCGGGGCCGCCGACTACCTGGAGGCGCTGGCGCATCGCGCGCGGGAAATTACGCGGCGGCGTTTCGGCAACACCATGCAGATCTACGCGCCCATGTATCTGTCCAATGAGTGCCATTCCACCTGCACGTACTGCGGTTTTAGTTTCGGCAATAAGGACATTCGCCGTCTGACGCTCACGCCCGAAAAAGCACGGACCGAGGCGGAATTGCTCCATGCCCAGGGCATTCGTCACGTTTTGCTTCTAACGGGAGAACACTATCGCGCTACGCCCGTGGAATACCTGGGGGAAGTCTGTTCGCGTCTGAATGATTTGTTTCCTTCCATCAGCATCGAAGTCTATCCCCTGGAAGAGGCGGACTATGAAAAGTTGCGGGTCACCGGCGTGGACGGCCTGGCCGTCTATCAAGAAACCTATGATC
>CAZGYS010000297.1:0-7895 GCA_964530305.1 uncultured Leptospiraceae bacterium | reverse complement strand
AGCCCATGGCTCTTGAGGACGTTTTCCTCCAGGACCACGGATGAAATGTCGTCGGCGCCCGCGTGCAATGCCAGCGAGCCTACGCCCTGCCCCAGAACCATGACGGACGTCTCGATGTGATCGATATTGTCCAGGAAAATGCGACAGATGCCCAGGACCTTGAAGAACTCATGGGTCGGTACGACGCGCACCTTGAACTTCTTGGTTTGTTGTTGAAAGGTCCAGGGAATAAAGGAACGAAAACCGCCGGTTCGGTCTTGCAGGCGACGCACGACGTCCAGGTGCTCGATGACTTCCGCCCGGGTTTCCTCCGAACCAATCACGATGTTCGCGCTGCCGGGTAAGCCCTCCTGGTGACAGGTCTCCATGGCTCGTACCCATTCATCAGTGGATGCCTTCTTGGGCGAGAGGATCTTGCGCACGCGCTCGGTCAGAATTTCGGCGCCGGCCCCGGGTACGGAGTCCATGCCGGCCGCCTTCAGTTCTCTTAAGACCTTGTTCAAGGGCATGCCCGTGATTTGTTCCATGCCGATGAGTTCCACCGGCGAGAAGGCACGGATGTGAATGCCGTCTCCCAGTTCCGATTTTACGGAACGCATTACATCGAGGTAGTAATCAAAGGGCAAATCCGGATTGACGCCGCCCTGTAGAAACATCTGCGAAGCACCGGCCGCGACGGCCTCGCGCATTTTCTCTACGATTTGTTCGGGGCTGAGCGTCTTTCCTCTGTCGGAACCCATGGGCTCGTAGAAACTACAAAAACTACAGTCCACATTACAGAAGGTGGTATAGTTCACCACTCGGAACATGGTGTAAGTAACCGTGTCGGGCGGGGCCTTGCGATTTCGTAGCTCGCGGGCCGTACCCATTACTTTGACGAAATCGGCTTCATTATATAGAGTCAGTGCTTCGGCGGGAGTGATCCTTTCGCCCGCCAGTGCTTTCTCCAGTATATAATCCGAGCTTTCACTCTTGAAGACACTCATGGTCTGAATTTAGCAAGGGGGGCTCCCCAGGACAGCTTTTTTCTGGACGATTGCCCCATTCGGCTGATTAGTGGATAAAAAAGTAGCACCTGAGGAGCTCTTAATGTATTCATCCGCGGATGTCTTAACCAATCTGTTCCACCTTACCATCTTCGGCATAGCCCATATTGTATTCGTATATGCCATCTGGTATCGAATCAAATTGATCTCGAACGGTCAGAAGGTCGACAACCTGGCGCCCATTGAGGCGCGTATTCGTTCGGTTATTTTTAACGTAATCTTTCAGCAAAAACTGTTCAAGCATCCCACGCGAGGCATCATGCATGCCTTCATTTTCTGGGGCTTCATCACCTACACCCTGGTGCATACCACCAGTCAGATGGTCGCCGGCAATGCCTGGGTATTGCTGAAGATGAACAATATCGAGCCCTACACTTTCTTTCTGACGAACCTTGGACCGGCACCGCTCGGTTCCATGAGCGGTTGGGCCATCGGCGGTATTCTGGTCGCCCTGGTCACCGCTATCGGTCTGACGTTTGCTCTTTATCATAATCTGAAAATCGGTAAAACCTTCGACGCCACGAAAAGCGCGGGTGCCCAATGGGCCTTCGCAGCCGCGCTGCTGGGTCTCCTGGGTGCCATTGTCGGCGTTATGACCATGGCCGGCACGGCTACCTATGAAGGCATCGTAGAGCACTTCTCCCTGTTTGTTCTGACCGGTTGCGGGTATTTCGCATACCGTCGTTGGATTCGTCGCGCCAAGGGTCTGGATATTCCCTCGGCCGCTTCCTTCATTGTTCTGTCTTTGATCAGCACGCTGATGCTGTCGACCCTGGCCAGCCGGGGCGCGCAGGTATATCTGGAAGGCGGCGCGCATGCCACCTGGATTACCCATGGTTCCATCGCCGTTTTGAATTTCCTGGGCATGAATGATCCCTCCACCGCGGTGGCAGTGCGCAACTTCGGCTGGTGGGTTCACATCCTGACCGTATATACCTTCATGGTATACGTTCCCACTTCCAAGCACTCGCACTTGATCTTCGCTCCCATGAACTACTTCATGATTACGGATCGTCCCCGCGGCCAGATTTCCTGGATGGATCTGGAAGATGAAAACGGCGTTTGGGGCGCGGGGAATGTCACCGAGCTGAAATGGACCAGCCTGATGGACGGTATGTCCTGTATCGAGTGTGGTCGCTGCACGGTTGAGTGTCCCGCGAATCGCACCGGTAAGCTGCTGGATCCCAAGCGCATCATGAATGAAACCAAGCATGCCATGCTCGAGCATGGTCCCGCCATCATTCAGCACGTAAAAAGCGGCGAGGAAGGCAATGCGCCTTCACCCGTTATCGGCGCGCCGTTCATTACCGACGAAGAACTATGGGGCTGCACCAGCTGCTATGCTTGCGTGGAAGCATGTCCCGTCGGCAATAATCAAGTAGACGCCATCATGGAAATGCGCCGCAACCTGGTTCAGGTTGAGAGTCGCTTCCCCAATGAACTGCAACTCGCCTTCCAGAACATGGAAAACAACTCCAATCCCTGGGGCATGGGCGCGCACACTCGCGCTGATTGGTGCTCGGATCTGGGTGTTAAAACCATGGCGGAATGGAAAGAAGCGGGCAAGCAACCCGACCTTCTGTACTGGGTTGGTTGCGCGGGTTCTTTCGATGACCGTAACAAGAGCATCGCCCGCAGCTTCGTGAAAATCCTGCAGAGCGCGGACGTTCAGTTCGGTATTCTCGGCACGGAAGAAAACTGTACCGGTGACAGTGCTCGTCGCGGTGGTAACGAGTATCTCTATCAGACCCTGGCGCAGACCAATATCGAAACCCTGAACGGTTACGGCGTGAAGGAAATCGTCACGGCCTGTCCCCATTGCTACAATACCCTGGAGCATGAATATCCCCAGATGGGCGGTAATTACCAGGTTAAGCACCACTCGGATTACATCGACGATCTGATTCGCGATGGTAAGATCGAGATGGATCAAAGCGTAGTCGATGAAATGAAAGACCGTCGCGCGGTTTATCATGACTCCTGCTACCTGGGTCGCTACAACGACATCTACGAGCAGCCTCGTGATCTGGCTCGCACCGCGCTGGGCATGGACCTGGCCGAAGCCAGCGACCACCACAAGACCTCCCTGTGCTGCGGCGCGGGCGGCGCGCAAATGTGGATGGAAGAAGAGCACGAGAAAGTCAATATCAAGCGCACCGGGCAACTGGTGGACACCGGGGCGGACACTATCGCTACCGCATGTCCCTTCTGTATCACCATGATCACGGACGGCGTTAAAGCCCAGAGCCTGGAAGAAAAAATCGAGGTAAAGGACGTGGCCGAACTGGTCGCCGCTTCCATGAAAGGTGGAACGGGTGCACTGAAAGGCGGTTTCGCCCAGCCCGCAAACCACTAATTAAAAGAGCATCAGCTCTCGATGGAGGGGTGTTTTGGAGCAATCCATGCACCCCTTCTTTGTTTTAAAGGCTCTGTTTTGAGTGCTTGTGATCGCATCGAAACTCGGCGTCTTTTCAGGACACAATTTCTCGCACAAAACCGACACCCGATCGGTCCAATGTCCGACATGAAAAAATGCATCTTCTCTCTATTCCCTGCCCTGTTATTACTGATGGCCCTGAACGGCACTGGTCTGAACGCCGATACGGATTCCGGCATCCAAATCTTGTTGCCCGGCCCCTGGCATGGCGATGAAGTCCATGCTCACAACGGTCAGCGCTTTCGCGCGATTCGAGCCATTGAGGAGCCTCAGGTTCCCCTGCCCGTTCGACTGAAGATTCGGAGGTTTCATGATCCAATAGTTGACGGCGGCTCGGATGAGAAGACAGGTAAGGACGTAGGCATCCATCGTCCGGTGAAGCAGCTTTCCTTTCTGATACGGGGCATGAAGTTTTCGCCGGAGCAACGCGTACGTTCGGTAGCATTCGCGGGTTCCGGAAAACTAAAACTGAATCGCTCATTGCGATTCCAGGGTCTGAACCGGGAACCCGTGGAGATTCGTTTTGGAAAGTCGCCCCGGGGAGCGGCGCTGACCGTGAAAGGTCCCGCCGGCAAACAAACCCTGGCAGCCTACAAGATCGATGCGCATAAATCGCCCCAGGTGATCTGGGTCGGAGACCTGGACGGCGATAATCGCCTTGACCTGCTCCTGGATGTATCCAACCATTACAATGTTTCCGAATACACGCTCTTTCTTTCGTCCCAGCGCGGCAAGAACCCGCATGTGGGCAAGGCGGCCGTATTCCGAACGACGGGATGCTAGCTATATTGAGGGCCTTCATTCTTCCCCTTTGCCTGGCTTTCGCCGCGGGCGCTTGTTCCACGGTTCGCACCGCGTATTACGGTGAACCTGAAAAGCGTTTCCGCGCTGAATCCGATTTGAGCGATGTTCCCGTCGCCGTCATTGAGACCGAACAATTGCTGCTGGAAATTGCCGTGCTTCATTCCGGGCGATACATGACGTCCGCGGGCCCGGCGTTTTGTTTTCCGTTTTTCGCGGCTGGTTCCCTCTCGCTACATCAACTCAGTCGCCAGACCCTCGCGATTAGCGTACGCCTGACGCCGCTTCCGCGCGAAGACGGTAAACCTCGCGTTCTCCAACTCACGCTGGGGGATTTTTCAATCAAGGCGCCCGATGGTAGCGAGCATCGACCCGTCGCCTGGAGACTTAACCACCAGAATAAGCGCGGTTTGAGCGGCAGGCCGATTCCTCGCTCTAAAGGCCCGACCAAAATCACCGGGCCGATTTACATGGAACTCTACTTCGACCGCCTGCGACATTCGCGGTACGAGTCATATGTGCTGCATCCCGGTGTTTATAGCCCGGCCATCCTGCTGGCGCCCATTCGCTTCACCACTCGACGAGATCGCGATTACAATGTGTTTGAATTGCCGTTCGCGTCCCGAGGCGGCCCACGCTGAATGCGATTCTACGATTCCGTCTTCAGCGCGGCGTAGTATTCCTTTACCTCGTCACGCTTCCAGGCACCAATTAGCCAGAGGTTGAAGGGATAAGCCCAGAATCCCAGCAAGGTCAAATACAAGAGAATTCGGATATATTTATACAGTCCGGAACGGGGCTTCGCGAAGACGGGATACAGGAATACGATCCCCAGCACCACGTTAACAAGGGCCGGTGGTCCCATGACTATGAGTTTATGCAGGTCCACGAGGTCCGTCTTTTGGAGAAAATAATAAAAGATCCCGATGGAAGCGAAGGCGATGAATGCGGCGTAGAGCAGAAAGAACTTAACCCTCGAGATAGTCTTTGGAGCCATCATGTAAAAAGCGATCAAAGCTCATTTCCAGGCAGTCAAGCGGGTAAATATTCGCACACCCCGGGCATTTTTCCGGTTGCATTCCGCGGCGGCTTCCGAAATCTGGCTCTCTGGAATTCGGTTTTCCTTCCATGCCTGCGTAGCTCAGCTGGTAGAGCACTTCACTCGTAATGAAGGGGTCAGCGGTTCAAATCCGCTCGCAGGCTTTCCTTCCTTTAGCGCCGCAATTTGCGCTCCGCGCCTTGCAGCTAGAAGCACCGCAACCCGCGCTCCCTTGAACCCTTCGACCCTTGAACCGTCCACCGTTGCCCCGTTAACCGTTCACCCGTTTCACCGTTAACCGTCCGACCGTTGCACCGTTTCCAAACATAGTTCATTGACGGCAGTCTTCGGAGCAGACAGCTTGTCGGCATATGTCATCAAAGCGCATTATTGTCGCCGCGAACCGGTTGCCCGTTACGATTACGGTGGATGAGGTCGGTTTTCACTTCAAACCCAGTCCGGGAGGTCTTGCCAGTGCCCTGGGATCGCTCAATGAGAGTCACGAGCTGCTCTGGCTGGGCTGGCCGGGAGAAGTGGATCCGGAATCCGTAAATACGCCCAGCCTCAAGGAAGAGATTCGCAAGGAGTACAATGCCGTCCCCATTCTCTTGAATCGGCGGCAGCTCAAGCGCTACTACTTCGGGTTCAGTAATCGCGTTTTGTGGCCGGTCCTGCACTACCTGCCCGTCTACGTTCAATATGACGAGCGGGATTACCAGGCATACAAGGCCGTGAATCGCATCTTCGCGGACGAGATCATCGCTATTCTGAAAAAAGGCGGCCCCAAGGAAAACATCATCTGGATCCATGACTACCATCTGTTCCTGGTCCCGGCCATGGTTCGCCAGGCCTTCCCCGAGGCGAAGATCGGTTTCTTCCTGCACACGCCCTTTCCCTCGTCCGAAATGTTTCGCACGCTGCCGTATCGCGAGGAGCTTCTGAAAGGCATGCTGGGCTCCTCCTTAATTGGTTTTCATACCCACGCCTACCTGCGGCACTTTCGTTCTTCGCTGCTGCACATCCTGGGTATTCGCTCCGAGATAAATCGCATTCACCTGGATACGCACCAGGTTCGCATCGGTGCCTTCCCCATCAGTATCGATCTGGAACGCATCCAGAAGACCGCCCACGCCCCGGAGCGCGAAGAGGACCTGCACGTCGTGCGCCAGATTACCCATGGGCGGCGCATGATTTTGAGCGTGGACCGAATGGACTATACCAAGGGCCTGCCCGAGCGATTGCTGGCCTATAAAAAGTTCCTGCAGCGCAATCCTCACCTGGTCAAGGAAGTGGTGCTGGTGCAAATCGCCGTACCTTCGCGTACGCGCATTCCCGATTACCAGCACCTCAAGGATCGCGTGGAGCAAATCGTCCTGGATATCGAGGAAGCCTTCGAAAACGAGGTCTATCCTCCCATCCATTTCATGTATCGCTCCCTGCCTTTCGCGCGCCTCTCCGCGTTTTATCGCGAAGCGGACGTAGCCATGGTGACGCCCTTCTTCGACGGGATGAATCTCGTGGCCAAGGAATACGTCGCCGTCAAGAAGGACCGCGGCGTTCTGATTCTGTCCGAACACGCCGGCGCCGCGGCCGAGCTGGGCGAAGCCCTGATCATCAACCCCTGGAACCCGGACCAAATCAGTTCGGCCCTGGAAGACGCACTGGGCATGTCGCCCACGGAAAAAGCCCGGCGCATGTCCTCCATGTATGAAAAGGTTTCGCGCAACGACGTGCACTACTGGTCCTCTTCGTTTCTATCCGTGCTGGAAAGTCTGACGACTCACGATCCCGACGCGGCCGGCGCGACCATACCGGTGGGCGCGGAGAAGGAAAAAGAAATTGGTGAGCGCTTCAAGGCGGCTTCCAGGCGATTGGTCGTCCTGGATTACGACGGAACCCTGATCGAACTGGCCTCCATTCCCATCAACGCCCGCCCCGATCCGGATGTCCTGGAGCTATTGAAAGACCTGTGCGCTTTACCGGATACGGACGTGGTCATCGATACCGGTCGCACTCGCCGAGAAATCACCGATTGGCTGGGTCACCTCAAGATTGGGTTTTCCGCGGAACACGGCCTGTGGATTAAATTTCCGGGCGAAGACGACTGGAACAAAAGCCTGCCCGAAGATCACAACATGAACTGGTATCAGGTCGTGCGCCAGATTTTCCATCAGTTCAATCTCCAGACGCCCGGTGCCTTCACCGAGGAGAAAGAGGCCTCCATTACCTGGCACTATCGCCTGACGGATCCCAGTTTCGGACGCTGGCAATCACGCGAGCTGGTCATGCACCTGAACAATGCCCTGGCGAACGAACCGCTGGAAGTAGTCAGCGGCAAAATGATTGTAGAGGTCCGACGTCAGGGAGTCAACAAGGGCAGTATGATTCATCGCGCCCAGGAGCTGGGCCTGTCCTATGACTTTCAGCTGGGTATCGGCGATGATTCAACGGATGAATCACTCTTCACGGCCCTGGCCGGTTCGCCGGAGGAAAACGAAGCCTATACCATTCGCGTAGGCTCGGGGGTTTCCCATGCCCAGTATCGCCTGAAGACGGTTCAGGATGTGCGGCG
>CAZGYS010000296.1:0-7946 GCA_964530305.1 uncultured Leptospiraceae bacterium | reverse complement strand
CACCGTTTCACCGTTTCACCGTTTCACCGTTTCACCGTTTCACCGTTTCACCGTTACCCGGCAATCTTACTATAGACGTATCGCCCTAGATTATAACGAATCTCGGTGGAGAGCGTCGTGAATTGGGCGCCGATTTCGTAGAGGTCCTGGCCGATGGTACTGTCCCGACACCAGGCGGCCTGGGCCTGAGTCATGACGCGAATACCGGCTTCCTTGATGAAGAAGTCCAGACTGATCAGGGCATTCTTTTTTACCGCCGAGGCGCTTACCATGCGAACGCCCAGCTCACTGATGTCCAGCATGGTGGCCTGGGCCCGTTCCTCGGTGCGATTCCAATTACTGAAATGCACGGACATGGAAAGGGGAATCCGGGGGGCCTCTCGAATGCGGGTCTTGCGAACCATGCGCGGTCGGTTCATGATCAGGACGCCGTCGCTCGTATCCTGGGCTACCTGGGTCTCGAACTTGAATTCATTGGACTCGATGCGAAATTCCACCAGTAGCGGCAAACCCCGCGCCAGGCCGAGATTGCCCCTGGTCTGGGTGCTCATGAATTGCTGATCCGCGCCCTTGAGCAGAGCCTGATAACGGTTGCCGCGTGGATTATTGCTCAGCGGAAGAATACTGAGTGCCAGGTCCTTTTGTAAGAGTCCCATCGCAAGAATACCTGATCCGGGGGATCATTAAAGTATCGACTCCCCTGAAAGCCGAATTCAGCCCATCCCATGGAATCCCGGTCCGTTAGGGGCTCGCCCAAATGTTAATTTTCGAATTGAATCGAGAAAAAATACCCCGCGCCGGGCCCAAAATCAATAATTTAATTGAAAAAAGCAGTCCAGTCTCCAGCATGCGGAAGCTCGGTGGCCGGACGCCGATATTTCAGTATGGACGAAGAAACAGAGGACCCCACTCTCACCGTATCCAATCCGGAACTTATTGAGTTCGACATCCACCTCCGTCGAATTCTCAACATCAATCACCCCCGGATCATGAACCTGGAGCTCAAGATCCCCCCGGAGTATCCCTGGGAGGAATTGCTCCAAAAGCACTTCGCGCAACCGCCTTTTGAACTTACGCGCGAAGACTATGAAACCATTATCGTCGGCAAAACCAAACTCCTGAAAATCAGGGAGACCCGGAAACCCACGACCTTCTTCAGCCTGCTCCGTTTCCTGGAGTTCTTTCGCAATCGCCTGGAAATGCTCGAGCTGAATCTTTCCCGCATCGAAAATCAGCACGAAAAACTGCGCAAGACCGCCACCGAGAAGACGGGCATCCGCGGGCTATTGCGCGCCAAGTGGAATTACGACTCCATCGCCAATAAGCACATCGTCATCCAGAACGCGCTGAATCAAAAGACCGGCCTGGAAAACGTTCTAAAGAAGCTGGAAACCATCCTGGCTCAGAACCACAATGTAACTTCCAAATGGCAGTACTTGATCGAACCGTTTTATCGCAAGGTGATCAACTACATGAACGCGAACATGAGCGGCGGTTCATTCAACCTGCGCATGTTCGTCCCCGTCAAAACCATGGAAGAAAACCTGGCGCCCCACTACGCGGACTCCATGCTGCTGGCCATCGAACTGGACGATGCCGTGATTCAGACGACTCAGTTCCTGAAACGATATAAGTCCATGTGAGCCGCGGAAATTTTGGAAAGCTCGCACGCCCCGGGATGCCGTTCAATTCAGCGATGACTTATACTTGAGCCACGGAGAGCACCGGGGACACAGAGCAGTTTCAGGGCGCGGAGAGCATAACCCTATCGCCCCCCGCACCTTCCATATCTTTCCGTGAATTCCATGGCCGAGAAAAACCCCGTGCTCCCCGAGTCCTCCGTGGTTCAATCGTCGACTTTCGCCCTTTCACCAATCAACACCACATAAACCAGCGGCACGAAAAACAAAACGAAGCTCGTCCCCACCAGCAGTCCCCAGGCCATGGAAAGCACCAGGGGCGAAATGAAGCCGTCCAGACCGCCGAAGACGCCGTAGGCCGTGGGCAAAAGACCCGCCACGGTTGTCAGGGTCGTTAAGAGAATCGCGCGAAAGCGCTGTTCCGCCGCGGCGATGACCGGATCGGCGACGCCCTCTTCGCGCGCGCGATTGATTCGATGCACGAGAATCACCGAGTCGTTCACCACCACGCCCAGAAAACCCAGCGCCCCGCACAGGGCCATGAGACTCAAATCCATTCCGTGCAAACCGAGCACGAGCACGATGCCCGCCAGACCGAAGGGCACCGGCGCGATGACCAGAAACGGTTGCACCAGGGAATTGAATTGAACGGCCAGAAAACCGTAAATGACCAGCAGGGTAATCGCGAACAGGGGAATGATATCCGCGAATAGACGCGCGTTCTCGCTGCCTTCGCCGCCGATGTTCAAGAAATAAACCGGATGCTCCCGGGAAAAATCCGCGAACATCTCCCCCATGCGGCGATAGACTCGCAGGGAGCCCGTTTGTTCCGGATCAATACCGGCGCGAATCGTGATGGAGGGGCGACCGTCGAAATGATAAATACTTTTCAGGGCGGTTTCCCGGCGCGTGGTAACCAGCGAGGAGGCGGCGTAAGAGCGTCCGGCCAGGTTCGTAATTCGCAGACCGCGCAGGGGATTGGCGACATCCGTCGAGTTCGCTGAATTGCCGGCCACCATCACGCGCAGGTCCCGATCGCCGAGCGGAATGCGCACGCCCCGCGTGGCCGCGCGCAGGGTCAGGGCCAGATCCTCCGGGGTTACCAGGGCCCGCGCGGCGCGATTCTGGTCCATGGCCAGCACCATGGTTTCGCGTCCCGCGCGACGATCCATCACCGGCGTTCGAATGGGCATGGTCTTTAGCCGCTCCATAAGTTCCCGGGCAATCTTCAGGCGACCCGCGTCGTCGCCGCCGCTCACGGTGAGTTCCACGGGACGGCCCAGAGGCGGACCCGCGCCGAGAATAAAGCACTCAAGGTTGCGAAAGTTCTTAAACGCGCTCCCCTGCATTTCCTTTAAAAGAAACGCCTTGATGCGCGGCGCGCTCCAATCCCGTTCATGGGGCGGAGTCAGACGCAAACGCAGGCTGAAATGATTGGGCGCTTCCAGAAAACCGTCCAGGTCGAAGCCCGAAACCGTTCGCGTAAAGCGCACCGTGCCTTCCGGCAGACGACGAATCAAGGCTTCGAGCTTACGCGTTTCCCCGGCCGTGAATTCGGACGTGCTACCCGCGGGGGTTTCGCCGAGGATCCACATGTTGACGGATTGATCCGCGGGCATCAAATTAAAGTCCGTGAGGCGACTCCCCGTGAATCCCATGAGCAGAAGTAGAACGCCGGCCAGCGCCAGGGCCGTCTTTCGCCGGGGCAGCAGCCTTTCCAGGGCGCGAATATAATAGCCTTGCAGCAGCGCGGTCAAGCGCGCGCCGGGCGGCGTAAACCGCGCGCCCCGGGGGCCTCCGGCGGCCAGATGTCCCGGCAAAATAAAAGCCGCTTCCAGAAAACTGGCGGTCAGCATGATGATGACGACGATGGGAATCGCCCGGGCGAAATCGCCCACGACGCCGGGTATGAGAAAAATGGGCGCGAAGGCGATGATGGTAGTCAGGATGGTAATGCAAATGGGCCGCACCACCGCACGCAAGCCCTCCAGGGCCGCTTCCTTCGGAGGCAGGCCGCTTTCCCGCGCGCGATAGATACTTTCCGAAACGATGATGGCGTCGTCCACCACCATCCCCATCACCGTGATCATGCCGATGAGCGAAACCGTATCCAGGGTAACATTAAGCAGCGGCAGAAAAATCACGGCCGTCGCCAGGGCGATGGGAATTCCGGCGGCCGTCCACATGGCCACCCGGGGATCCAGGAACAAGAACAGTACCAGCAACACGAGCACGAAACCCAGGGCCGCGTTGCCCAGCGTGATGGAAAGGCGATTACGCACGGGGATGGATTCGTCCACCACGTATTCCACCCGCAGGTCCGAGGTCGTCTTTTTATACTCCTCAATGGCTGCGCGCACTCGCTCCACGACGCGAATTAAATCCGCTCGCCCTTGCTTGAGAATCAACAGGGACGCACCCGAATCGCCATTGAAGCGAAAGTCCACGCCGCTCGCGCGAAAGCCTTCCTCCACCCGACCCAGGTCTCGAATTCGCGGCGGAGTACTTCCCCGCAACTGGGAGGCGACCGTGGGGACCCGTAGATTACGCAGGCGTTCGAGATCGTATTCCCCGGCGTCCAGCACCAGGCCCGTGCGGCGATTGGATTGGGTCACGCCGCCGATCCCGTACACGCCCCGGTATTTCTTCATGGCAAGAGCCACGGCCGGCACGGAAACCCCGCGCGCGGCCAGGCGGCGGCGCTCCAGAATGACGCGGGTCTCGGGACGCGGCAGCCCGAAATCATGCACCTGGGAAACGCCGGCCACGCTCCGTAAGCGCGCTTTCAAAGCCCGGGCATGCTTATGCAGCAGGGCCGGATCATTATTCGGTACGATGAGCGCGGCTTCGAAGACATGAAAGTTATCAATCTCAATGTCGATTACCTCGGGCCCGCGAGCGATGCCGTCCGGCAGACCGCGAACTCCGGCGACGGCGCGGCGAACGGCGGCCTTCGTTTTCTCTTTATCGTGTTCGCCGTCCAACACGATGCTGATCAATGAGACGTGATCCGTGGAGCGCGAAGTCAAGCGTCGGATACCCGGGACGCCCGCGAGCGCTCGTTCCAACGGATTGGTGATGGTTCGCTCGGTGACCGCGGGAACCGCGCCCGGATAAACGGTATAGATATTGATACGTTCGAAATCCGCCCGGGGGTAAGCCAGGCGTTGTAGATTCGAAACGGCGACGACCGCCAGCCCCAGGATGAGCACCAGGAGCATGTTGGCCGGAATGGGCCGATTTATGAAGTACGCGAAAACGCGATTCAACGCGCTCGGCCCGCCTTCCAGGCCGACAACAGCTTTTCGTAGGCGATGGTTTTTCCGGGCGGTTTCTCATTGGCCAGTTTCGCTTTCGGCGATCCGTCGCGATTCAACCAGAACGACGGGTCTTTCTTTTCGGCCAGCGCGGGGGCGCAGTTCTTCATGCCGATTTTCTGAAGTCGCCCCAGTTCCCGATCCATTTCCATGCCCAGCTTATCCATGGCCGCTTGTGGTTGCTTTTCTCCGCTCACGGCCAGGCTCACGTTCTGCCACCACAACTGGGCCAGGCGCGGATAGTGGGGCACATTGGTTCCCGTGGGCGTCCAATTCACTCGCGCCGGACTGCGATAGAATTCAATCAGGCCGCCGTAGCGTTCCTTTACTTTGGTCACGTGTTCCGAAAACAAATCCGACTTACGAATGGGCGTCAGCCCCACCATGAACTTGCGCAGGGAAACCGCTTTGGAAACGGTAAACTGAGCGTAGAGCCAGGCGGCCTGACGGCGCTTCAGGGGCGTCTTCTTTAACATGGTCCAGGCGCCGGCGTCCTGGTAGCCGAGCTTCATGCCCTTTTGCCAGTAGGGTCCGTAGGGTGAAGGCGCCATGCGCCATTTGGGATTGCCCTTCGCGTCCACGACGGGCAGTCCCTTACGCGTCATGCCGGCCGTGAAGGCGGTATACCAGAAGATCTGCTGGGCCACGCCCCCCTGGCCCGGCACGGGACCTGCTTCCGAAAAAGTCATGCCCGAGGCCTGGGGCGGCGCGAACTTCGCGAGCCACTCTTTATACTTTCGCAGCGCGTAGACCGCGGCCGGCCCGTTCACGGCTCCGCCGCGAGCAACGGTGGCGCCCACCGGGCGACAGTTCTCCACGCGAATGCCCCATTCGTCCACGGGCAAACCATTGGGCAAACCGGGACTGCCCACGCCCGCCATGGACAACCAGGCGTCGGTGAATCGCCATCCAAGCGAAGGGTCTTTCTTGCCGTAATCCATGTGTCCGTAGACGCGCTTGCCGTCGATGGTCTTAACGTCGTTGGTAAAGAAATTGGCGATGTCTTCGTAAGCCGACCAGTTCAGGGGGACGCCCAGTTCGTAGCCGTACTTAGCCTTGAACTTCGCGCGCAGATCCTTGCGTTGAAACCAGTCGTAGCGAAACCAGTACAGATTGGCGAACTGCTGATCCGGCAGTTGATACAGCTTTCCATCCGGGCCCTTGCCGAATTGCAAGCCGATGAAATCATCCAGGTCCAACGTAGGCAGGGTCACGCCCTTGCCGGCGCCTTGCATGAAATCGCTCAAGGGAACCACGTGCCCCTGGCGAAAGTGCGTCCCGATGAGATCCGTATCATTCACATACATATCATAAATATTAATACCTGAATTCATCTGGGTCTGAAGTTTTTCGATGACGTCCCCTTCCTGCAGCAGGCTGTGGATTACGCGAACGCCCGTGAGTTCGTAAAAGGCCCGCGCCAGCTTGCGGGCTTCGTATTCATGGGTGGCGATGGTTTCCGAAACCACTTTGATGGTCATGCCTTTATACGGTTTGGCGGCGTTCATGAACCAGCGCAGTTCCTTCTCCTGGGCCTTCGGCGACAGGGTGGTCGGTTGAAATTCCTTCATCCATTTCTTCAAGGCCTGTTCGGGATCCACCTTGCAAGCCGCGGAAGCGAAGAGCACGAACAGCAAGGCGAGCAGCGCCGTCGCTCGGACGCCCATCCATCGTCCCATTCCGCTGATATTCAAGCGGCTCCGGGTCCGAGTATTCGCTCCCTGAATTATTGAAACTGCCGGAGCATCCGGCGATGAATGTGAGAATTGCATGAGCGCATTGGAAAATTTCAAAGGGTGCGCGTCAAATAGAATCAACGCCCCGGTATCATACGGGAAAAAAATAAAGGTTTCCACGGACATATGGAGCTGTAAAATGGCCGGACCGTCGCGGAATGGATTTATGACGTCAGCTTCGTCCCAGACACCGTCTCCCGAGTCCCCGTCCGAATCGCCTCAGGCAAATGAAACCGAAAAAACTTCCTTCTCGCCCTATCGTTTTCCGCTCCGCTCGCGCCTATTGTTGATCATCATCCCCGTGCTGGCCGTGGCCATGTCCGGCATGATTGTCCTGGCTACGGAGTTCTTCAAACAAGACAGCGAGGCCCGCCTTCAAGAGGCCAACCTGAATTTGACGCGCGTCATGGGCGGCGTCATTCGCCTGAAGCTGGAAAATCTAATTCTGCGCTCTCAGAGTCTGCTGAACTCACGCAATCCCTCGGGGGAATTCAAGGGTACGGATCCCGACGTGATTTACATAGCCCTGGCCAACGCGAAGGCCGGCGGCGGGGGGCGCGTCGTCAGGGAACTGGTCAACGGCGATTACCTGCGCACGACGGGCATGAAAAAAAAGCGCCCCGGGGAAATCGCCCGGGCCAACCTGTCTCAATTCCGCGAAGCCTTCTCGGGCGGAATCGTCGTACGCAATCTTTCGCCGGGCTCGGGCACCGCGGTGTTCGCCGTGGCCTTTCGCCCGCGCGGAGAAACGCAAAGCGTCATGATCGTTTTGTTCACGCCCACGGACTTTCAAACTACCCTGCGCTCGGACGGCATCACCCGCACCTTCCTCACGGACCTGCGCGGTTCCGTCATCGCCCATCCGGATGACCGCCTGGTGCTGACCGCGGCCGACCTGTCGAATTCGCCGCTGGTGAAAGCCATGCTGGGCAGTCGCATCGAGAGCGTTCAGTTGCGCTATCGTGATGAGAAAGACGTCTACCACCTGGGTTCGTTTACGAAAGTCGCCGCGCTGGGCCTGGGTATCATGGCGGTCGTGCCGGAAGAAAAGGCCTTTCAGGTCGTCTACGGAATTCGCCGCCGCAATATCTATCTTACCTTGATCTTCCTCAGCCTGGCCACGCTGGCGATTTTCCTTTTTGCCCGGCGCATCACCCGTCCCCTGGAGGACCTGGCTCAGGCCGCGCGAAAGCTCGAAACGGGACAATACGACATCAATCCGCCCCGGAGTTTCAGCCATGACGAAATCGGGG
>CAZGYS010000295.1:5154-7979 GCA_964530305.1 uncultured Leptospiraceae bacterium | reverse complement strand
TGGCTGCGCTACCTGGTCGGCCGGCCCATGGGTCTGGTAACCGAAGCCCTGACCATCAAGCGCTCCGGCGATTGGCCTCAACTCAGTCGCGAGATTCCATCGCTGGATGCCTGGCGTATTCGAGCCGTCTTGAAAACCGTCCGGGAGCGAAGCGCGGAACTTACCGACGCGGACATGCACGCCGCCCGCCTGGCGTGCGGGGAAAAACTTTCGATTCTGGCGCGCGGCACCGAGAAATACGATTCCGGGGCGATGCTGGCGGAGTTGCGGGATGCGATTAAAGCTGCGTTCGATTGACCTGAACCACGGAAACGCGCCCCTTCCGAGTTTTCAGTGAGTTCCGTGGTTCACTTATCCCCGGTCTTGCCCAGCACCTTCTCGACATCGATGTCGTACTTCTGAAAGATCTTGTTGCGCGTCAGCTCATAACGAACCAACGAAATGTTAAAGTTGATCTTCGCCTGCATGAGCGCCTGGCGCGATTGGGCCAGGGCATCCAGGGCGTTCTTCACGGCTACCGCGGTGAATCGCCCCTGACGATACCTTCTCAAAAGTCCGAAGTAAAACGCGCGGTTCTGGCGCTCGGCCCCGGCCGTTTTTTCCAGCACCTCATGGGCCACCTGAATGCGCTGATAGCCTTCGGCGATTTCGTCTCGAATCTGACGCTCCAGGTTTGATTTTTGAATGGAAAGCTGTCGCAGGCTTACTTTCGCGTTGCGAACGTCGGCCTTGGAACCCGCGTCCCAGAGAGGATACTCCACCTTGAACTCCACCGAGTATTCGGGAAATTTTCCGCTGGGCACCTCATTGAAGGCCGTGCGGGCGCGGAGCCCCTGATCCCGATGGGCCAGGGAGCCGCCGATGGTTACCGAAGGCAGGCGACTGTTTTTAGCCAGTTCCAGCGCCATGCGCGCGTTTTCCATTTGCAGTTTCAGGTTTTTGATTTCGGGGCGATTGGCGAAAGCCCACTTCACGTCCTGTTTGGCGTCCACGTCCGTGGGCATGGTTTCCACGAGCTGGGTTTCACCGGACAGCTCCGTGCCCGGTTTCAGGTTCAGGGCGCGAATCAAATTACGTCGCGCGGCGTCCCGTTCCAGTTGCGCGTTCTTAAGTTGCGCGTCGAAACTACTCACCAGGGCGTTCCACTGGTTGACTTCGAAGCCTTCCGCCAGACCGATGCGGCGCTTGCGAATGGTAATGGAGCGAATGCGACGGGTATTGCTCAAGAGCACCTCGGCCGTCTTCACGTTCTCCTCGGCGATGGCCAGGGTCCAGTAGTCGACCATGGTTTTCACAATCAACTGACTGAGACTGTAGACCAGGTTCTCGTACAGAATTTTAGAATTATTGCGCGCGATGCGATTCAAGCGTCGCTGGGAATAACCGAAGGCGTTCTTCACAAGCTCCTGGCGTAGAATGATTTTCAGCGAACCGGTGTGCAGGGGCGGTTGCGCCAGCTGAGCCAGAATTCCCGTGGCGAAGACGCTCTCCCCCGCGTTGCTGTCGAAACGCGTGTCCGAGAGCTGGACTTCGAAATACGTTCCGGACTTGAACAGCTTGGCCACGCTACCGGTAAGAACGTCCGTATACTGTTTAGTTCCCGAGAACACCGTGGCGCCGCTGGCCGGGTCGATCTTGCGCAAACCCTGGTAGGTCAGCCCCACGATGGGAGCGTACTTGGTTTCGTCCTTCTTTTCCTCGGTGTCGGCCTTCTTGAGTTCCAGCTTCTGGATTTTCAGATCCACATTGTTTTTCAAAACAAGCTGCACGGCTTCCTTGAGCGAAAGGGGGCGCGGTTTCCCGTCCGGGCCCAGCGGAAGACTATTGTAGGTCGGTTTATCGGACTTGATTTCCGCGGTCTTCGGAGCCGGTTCTTTCGCGGGCGCGTCACCAGGCGCGTCTTTTTTGTCCTCGGATTTCGTGACCGGCTTGTCGCCGGGCTTATCTCCGGCCTTGGGAGCGTCGGTGGTCTTCAAGTCGACGGGGGTTTCCTTCTTCTCGTCCTTTTTGTCCGCCGTCTGGGCCGCGGGGCCATGGGGCAGCGCCAGAAACAGGGAACCGCAGAGCACGGCGGCGAACAAGCGGGACGGAAATGATTTGAGGAATGAATAGGACGGGCTCATGGGACCAGCTTTTTGAATCGTTGTTGCGGGGCCAACTAAAACCCTGTACGGACTGATAATCAGCGCGCCGACCTTTTTAGAATCGAATCCGTAAACCGGCCGAAACCCCGAGGGAACCCTCGCGTGTTTCTCCGGGGAAGACGGGAGCAGGCTCCACGAAATACCCTACCTCCCCCACGTCCCGCTCCGCGCTCGCCAGGTCCAGATACAGAAACAGGCTGCCCGCCAGCAGGGCCAGAACTCCCAGTCCGCCGCTGATATCGGCCTGTCGCCGCAGGCGTTCCACATCCGCCTGATTCTCCTGCCCCTTGTACAGTTGATACGCGGTCAGGGAGGAGACAAAGGAGGCCACGCCGACGTCGGTGATGGTGTTGAATTCATTGATTCCCAGAAACAAGGGAACTTCCGCCCGGATCGTCGCCGCCGTCCGATCGGCCCGAACTCGAAAAAAACCGAAACCGCCGTAGAAGGCCAGCGCCGAAATCCAGGAGTAGAATGAGAGATCATTGTAGGTCCAGTTCAGAATCACATGTCCGGGGTCCTTGTAGACCAGGGCCGTATCCCCGGGCGATAGACTTACGGAAACATCCCGCGTCTTATTATTGGCCAGGACGATGCCCACGAAACGGTCCACGTGTTTTTTTCGCGCCAATCGCAGGCGATGCGTTCCCGGCGGCAGGTCCCCGCGCTTGAGGGGCGTCT
>CAZGYS010000295.1:0-5144 GCA_964530305.1 uncultured Leptospiraceae bacterium | reverse complement strand
CCCAGATAGCGATCGTTCAGGTAAACGCGGGCCCCCGAAGGCTCGCTCTTCACGGATAATCCGGCGGCGGCGGTCAAAGGGCGATTCTCCACGCGAAATCGGGAACCACGCTGGTCGACGCGTACCATGCGTGAGTACCCCGCGTAACCCTCCTGCTCGACGCGCAGGCGATAGCGTCCCGGGACTATATTGTATTCCACCGGCGTGCGGCCCAGGTAGAGCGAATCCAGATAGGCCATGGCGCCCGGCTTGTCCGTTTCCACCGTCACCGTCGCCGGAGGCCTAACCGAAATGGCGGAAAAAATTCTCCGGGCCGCGACGGTCATGCCGCTGTAGGGTTGATCCGGATCCAGGTCGTAAGAAAAACGGGTGATACGATTGCTTTCGGCTTCGTATAAGCGCAGCGCCAGACGGGGGCGACTTCCTTGTTCCGAGATCCCGCCGGACAGAACATAGTTCCCACCGAAGCGTCGGGCCAGAACCGGAACGGATTGCAATTTCAGGGCTTTATAGTTTTCTTCATTGGCTTCGATGGTCCGGATCCGCAACTGAACCCGCGCCGTACCGGACACGACCGGTTCGCCCCTGCCCACGTCGGATTTGCCCGCGTCGCCCTTCGCCCGTTTATCCGAAGACCGCTTTTCGGTGCGAAAGAAAAACTTACGGCGTCGTTCCCGCACGTAAATGTAACCGAACGTTCGCAGGCGGGACGCCAGAATACGACGCACGCCCTTGTTCAAATAGGCGTAGCGCGATTTGGGATCGCCGTCCAGGGGCAACAGGATCAGCGAGCGCGATTTCTCACGGAAGGAATAACTCCGACCGCCGTCCCCCACGCCCGGAAGTCCGACTCCCGTCCCGGATTTGGACTGGGCCCGCAGGGCCAGGCCGGAGGGCGCGATTACCAACCAGAGCTGCGAGCAAATGAGCAGGGCTCCGCCGGTCCGAAATTTGAGATTACGTCGATTCATGGGCCCTTCGTAAAAAGCGGCCCATGATCAGGGGTGTCGCGGGGGATGTCCAGCGGTAAAACGGGACCACGGAACCTACCACGGAAATCACGGAAGCCACGGAATCATTGTGGCGCACTGTTTCTCAGCTCGACGTTCGCGTTCTTAATTTGGCGGGCGATAAGGGCATCACCTAACGCCCCCCCCCGCCACCTTCCTCTTTTCAGTAAGTTCCGTGACCCGGTTCCGCGATTAACCCACGACTTCCTCGGCTTCCCGCAGTTGCACGGAAACGAGCTTACTCACGCCCCGCTCTTCCTGGGTCACGCCGAAGATGCCCACGGCCTGGGCCATGGTCAGCTTATTGTGGGTGATCACCAAAAACTGGGAACGACCGGCGAAGCGATCCAGCATGCGCAGGAATCGCACCACATTGGTATCATCCAGGGGCGCGTCGATCTCGTCCAGGAAACAAAACGGCGAAGGCCGCACCAGATACGTAGCGAACATCAAGGCGATGGCCGTCAGACTTTGCTCTCCACCGGACAAGAGCGAAATCATGGAGTTCTTTTTACCCGGGGGCTGCACGAAAATCTCCACGCCGCTGTTGAGCGGATCCTCGGGTTCGGTCAAAGTCAACGCCGCGTTGCCGCCGCCGAAGAGAGTGGTAAATACTTCCGTAAAGTTATTTTGAATACGCTCGAAGGTATCCGTAAAGCGCTCCCGGGAACGGTCGTCGATTTCCTTCAGGACCTTCATGATGTTTTCACGGGCCTTCTCGATGTCCTTCTGCTGCTTCAGAATTTCATCATAGGCTTCTTGCGAGCGATCCAACTCCTCGATGGCCAGCGGATTAAACTGCCCCAGGGCCTGAATCTCGGCCTTGATGCGTCGGTAAGAGGACTCTTCCTTGTCCTTTTGAATGCGCAGTTTGCCGCACTGCTCGGCCAGCTCTCCCAGGCTCAACTGGTAATCATTGTAGAGGTCTTCTTCCAAACCGCCCAGCGCCACGGCGATGCTCTCCGCCCGACGTTCCTGCTCACTCACGGCCGGCAGAATCTTCTCGATGCTTTCGCGGTCCTTGCGCGAACCATCCCGTAGCTTGTCGATTTCGGCGCGAATGCCCTCGACTTCTTTCTTAATGGCCTCAATCTTCTTGACCTGCTCCTTGTTGGCGGCCTCGATTTCGCGCATTTCCTTTTCCAGGTTCACGGCCTCGGAGCCCAGGCGCTTCAGTTCTTCACGGGCCTCTTCGATTTCCTGGCTGTAGTATTTCAGACGATCCTCGGCCTCCGCCATGGAAGCCTTCGTGGCCTCCCGGGTTTCCGCCTGGGATTCGCGCCGGACCTGGGAATCCCGAATACGCAGGTCCAGATCAATCTTGCTCTGCTTGCGCTGCTCCTGCTCCTCGATCAGGGTTTTGCGATTCTCCAGCAACTCCGCGGTTTCCTTTTGCAGGGCTTCCCGCCGCTCGACGATTCGATCCAGACGCTGATCGATTTCTTCCTTCTTGGCCAGAAAGCCGCTGCGTCCGAACAGAAAGGAGCGAAACTCGCTCTCGATGGATTCGTACTCGGTGAAGTCTTTTTTGACGGCTTCCAGATCAATGGAGGCGATTTCCGCCGCCGCGTCTCCCGAGCCCGACTTGAGATTCTCCAACGCGCGAGCCAGCTTGTCTCGCCCTTCGTCCAGGCGTCCCAGGATGCCGTCCCGCAGTTCTCCCCGGCGATTTTCCGAACCGGCAAGTTCCCGCTTACGCGAATCAAGATCCTCGATCAGTTCCCGGGCAATGTTCTTGAGTTCCTCAAGTAGCTGGGCTTGCTCGTCCTCGATGTTGCCCAGCTCCACCTTATTGGCTTCTTCCTTTTCGTGAGAGGCGCGCAGGCCGGCTTCCCCCTCTTCGATGGAGAGGCGAATCTTTTCACCCGTGCCTTCCAGGGCCTTGAGTTCGGTATTGAGGTCCAGCTCCAGTTGCTGGGACTGCTCCATCTTGCGCTTGATTTCGCGATGGGCCTTTTCTTCCTGGCCGCGACGCTTCTCCAGGCTTTCCACCTTGGCCAGGCGTTCCCGCTTCTCTCCGTCCATGCGGCTTACGGATTTTTTCAGACTCTCCAGTCCGGCCAGGGCCTGGTGATAGTCCCGGTCCAGGCGATGCATTTCTTCCAATCGCCCCGCGCTTTCCGCTTCCCGGGCCACGGTTTGCTCTTCGCTGCTGGAGATGCGCTTGAAGATCTCATCTCTTTTTTCCAGCAGCGATTTTAGCTTTTCGTCGGCCTTCGTGCGCTTCTCTTCCAGCTCAGTGTGTTTCAGATAACGCAGATTCTTGTCGTGGGTATCCAGGTATTCCTTGAGCTTCAGGTATTCCCGCGTCTTGCGCGCCTGTCGGTCCAGACTTTTGAGTTCGTCTTCCTTGCTCTTGAGAATATCCCCCAGACGCAGCAGGTTTTGCTCCGTGTCCGACAGACGCGCCAGGGTTTCCTGACGCTCGGCCTTGAAGCGCGAAACACCGGCGGCCTCGTCGAACAGACCGCGACGCTCCTCGGGACTGGCGCGCAGAATTTCGGACATGCGTCCCTGTTCCATGATGGAATAGGCCGCCTTGCCGATACCCGTATCCATGAAAACTTTTTCGATTTCGCGGCGCGTCGTGCGACGACCGTTCAAGAGGTATTCGCTGCCGCTGTTCAAATAAATGCGACGCCCGACGGAGACTTCATCCATTTCCAGGGGCAAGCTGCGATCCGTATTATCAAAGGCCATCTCAACTTCGGCCATGCCGGCGGACTTGCGAAACTCCGAGCCCAGAAAGATGACGTCGTCCATGTTCTTCGCGCGCAGACCCTTGGCCGACTTTTCTCCCAGCACCCAGCGTACGGCGTCGAGGATATTCGACTTGCCGCAACCATTGGGACCCACGATGGCGGTAATGCCGTCGCGTACTTCAATCAGGGTTTCGTCGGCGAAGGATTTGAAGCCGACCATGCGCACGCTTTTAAGTCTCATCTTGATTAAACTCTTACTTGAACTCTGGAATTAGATGTCGATCAAATACTATACGAATCACTCAATGGAGGAGCTTTCTGGTTTCCGCGAAAACACCGCTTTGAGATTATGTCACATTAGCTCGCGAAGTACTCCATGAAATCCCGGTGCCCGCGAAGAGTCCGCAATTTTTTTAAAAGCACGCGAAACATCGCCGCGATGATTCAGGAACCGGGACATGTGGCCGATGCGTGTAGAAAGAGTGGATAACCACGGAGCAGCCGCAAGAGCAGTCAGAATTGAGCGCCATTGATACAATTCACGCCCCGGAGGCGATTCAAGACCTCCTGACCCGCAAGCCCTATCTCGCCTGGTATTTCGCGGAATCGCCCGAGGGCGGCGATCCCTTCCAGGGCCTGCGCTTGCTAAAAGCCCGCAACGGTCGCTCCGTCCCCGTACTGAACGCCGAGGGTCCCGGGGCCCGCTGGCTCGCTTCGCGCTACGACCCGAGCCGAGAGGCGGCGCGTAACGCGGCCCTGGCAGAGGATTGGCAAGGCACCGAGCTCATCATCGTACTGGGCCTGGGGAATCCGGAGCTCATGGATGCCGCCCGCGAACGCCTGCGCGAAAATCAGATCTGCATGGCGGTGGACGCGAGCGAAGGCATGGGGCGCCTGCTTGCGCGTCGACTGCCGGGTTTCCTGGACTACCTGAATCGGCCCGGCTGTCATTACTTCTGCGGCGAAACCATGCTCGAGGCCCTCTGGACTTATCTGGAAGCCCTGCCCATGGAGCGCATCTCCGGCGTTCGCGTGGTGGCCCATGAAGCTTCGCTGAAACTGGCGCCGGAATTCTATGCGAAGGTCGAGGAACGCATTCGCAAGAATGTAAGCGCGCGCATGTCGGATCTGCTGACGCGCTTCGAGTTCGAGAAAAACTGGATGCGCAACATCATCATCAACAGCAAGCGTCTGCCTCCGGCGAAAACCGAGGCTGGCGCGGCCCAGGGCGATTCGTCGACACCCGAGCTCATCGCCGCATACGAAGGCGCGCTTCGGGGCACCCCGGGCGTGCTCGTTGCCGCCGGCCCTTCCCTGCGCGGCGACCTGCCTTTGGTACAAAAGCTGAAAGAGCGCGCGTTCGTCCTGTGTTGCGATACGGCCTGCAAGGTACTTTCCAATTCGGGCATTCAGCCCCACGGCGCCGTCACGC
>CAZGYS010000294.1:5540-7994 GCA_964530305.1 uncultured Leptospiraceae bacterium | reverse complement strand
CCATCCCATCTATACGAAGAAAGCACGGGAATGGCGTCAGGAAGCGGACGCGCAAATTCGCGAAGACTCGGATTTGAATCGCATCGAGGACAAGAACCCGGCGAAGACCGGCGATAACCCTCCGGCGACGGGGGACGCGGGTGACAAGTCCGGGGGCGATGCGCCGGCCCATAAGACGAAGGGCGGCACCAGCGGCGGCGACTCGGGCGACGTTCCCGAAAACAAGAAGACCGAAAGCACGGACCGGCTGTCCGCCGGCGATTTCGAATAATCGCCTCTACTCTTAACCTGAACAATCGCCGCGAAACGAAAGCCCGGTCAGGCGGCGCCCAGTTCGCGATTGGGCGTTTCCAGATCCACTTCCATTTCCAGTAGCTCGTAGATCAGTCCGGGGATGTCCATCAAGGATTGAACCTTGTCCCGCACCCGTTCGGCGTGCTTGCCGTAGGCGAAGGTAGGCACTTTGTTGTCGGTGTGGGTTTTGGTGCTCAGGTCTTCCAGATTGCCGTGATCGGACGTGACCAGGAGCAGCTCGTCCGAGCCCATTTCGTCGGTGATGCCCCGTAGAAAATTCTCGAGGTCTCCGATGACCTTCTCGGCCTGAACGAAATCCTGGTTGTGGCCCACTTTGTCCGAGATGAAATATTCGTACAGCGCCAGGTCGTATTCCCGGGACATGCGCACGAGATCTCGTCCGCGGTCATAAGCCTTTTGAACGGGGAAGCGTTCCTTCAGGTCGGGGAAGAATTCATGCATGATTTCATGGGTGATGTCCATGTACATGGCGCGATTTTGCTCCAGATCGTCCAGGGTCAGCAGGCGTTGGCCCGAAGCGTTCTGGATGTGGGTGGAGGCGCTGATGAGGCGCGGATGCTTTTCGATGCGTCGAAAATAGGCGTCCCCGAAGGCATTCAGCAACTGGGCTTTCTTGCCGTGCTCGTGAACCCGCTTGACGATGGAATGTTCCTGGATGACCTTTTTCAAGGTGGGGCCGGGAAAGCCGGTCATATGGCGACCCATGGCCTTGCTGCCGTTGATTCCAGTCCACAGGGAGGTTTGGCCGGTGGCCGACTGGGGCAGGCCCTTGAAGCCCATATGAGCGTCCGTGGGCTGCATGATCCAACCGGGCGGATGAGCGGACTCGGGGCCGCCGCCCAGGGTGGTCAGAAAAGACTCGGCATGGCGCGTAAAGGGGTTAACTTCGGGGTCCGATTGCCCCAGGCCGATGCCGTCGATGAAGAAATAAATGATGGTCAAGGCGGTGTTTCCGTGCTCCGTTTACGGTTTATTCTACGCTCGATTCTACGCTTTATGCGTGCTTTAGTATGGGGCGAGTCCCCGGCCGATCCGATAATAATACGGCATTGCGTCCCGGGAATCCGTTCCAAGGAAAGCACGCGGTCGCTCGCCGAAAAGGAAAATATTGCCGTTTCCCGCGACCTGAAATGTATACATATTTAAGAGATGAGTACTCCGGATAAACTACTGGAACCCGATCGCCACCACTGGATGGCCTTTCCGCTGGATAGGCCTCCGGGAGATACGGCCCTGCTCGAGCCCGAATTGGAAAGCGCTCCCCCGGCGGAGGCGCGCCGTGAGCCGGCCGAGGAGTCGGGGGCTCGGGAAGCATCGGCCGAGCCGGCTCTCCGGGAAGGGGCCGTTCAGGGAGCCGGGCCCGTCGTGACGCCGCCCGTGCGCGAGCGGGTCTTTAATCCGGAACTCAAACAGGCCACCCAAAAGGTGCTCAAACATCCGGCCGAGTCCGGCTCCGCGGCGGATGCCGTTGCCATCGGGGCCGTGGCAATCGGCGCGGCTGTCGCCGTCACGGCGAGCGTTGCCGAAGCGGCCAACGAAGCGGCCAACGAAGCCTCCCTGGATGATTCGGAATTCGAGGCGATGATTCATGATGATGAAGCGTCTCCGACGGAAACCGCGCCCGGGGAAGTGGAGGACGATGAGTTAGCCATCGACGAATTCGAGGAAGCGCCCGAGCCCGTCCAGGCGGGAGAAGAGACGGCTCAAAAGGCAACCGAGCAGGAAACCTCGGCGGACGCCGCGCAAGACGCCGACCAAACGGAAGGCGATGCGGTCATTGCGCCCGAGGATTTGCCGGCACCCGCTGATTTGAGCTGGTTGCGTCCGGTTCCTCCGCCCATGCCCGCGGAAATTGTAAAGAGTCTATTTCATTTGTTCGAGCGCGAGGACGTCAACAACCAGGATTTCCTCACCATCATGGAATACATGCGCGAGCGCGGGAAGGCCGACGCCCTGGCGGGCATGCTCTTCGATCCGATCGACTTCGTGTATCGCCTGTATCTGCACGACGGTATCGATCCCCATACGCGCAAGAATATCTTCTTCGCGCTCAACGACGAATTTCTGGATTCGGAATCGCCGATTTCGATTTTGCGTTTCGCGGACTACAAGGGCGATTTCTTTTTCAGCAAGCGCTTC
>CAZGYS010000294.1:3789-5524 GCA_964530305.1 uncultured Leptospiraceae bacterium | reverse complement strand
GCACGAATTTCTTCAAGACCATGCAGGGCGCCGTATTACTAAACCTGAACGTATACGAACTGCCCGGTTACTTCATGCTCTTCTATCGTGACCTGTCCGCTCGCGACGACGAAGTCCTGCGCGAGTTGAGTGAATCCATCGTTCGCGATCTCGTGCCCCTGGTCCAGAGACTACGACGGGTCAACGGGCTGGTGCACTATCGCACTACCCTGGAAGACAGCCGCGACAATTATACGTTACGTCTCTATCAATTGCTGAAAGAGCTCTCCCACTCGGGCAAGGATCCAATTCGCGTGATTCACGTGAGCTTTCGCGCCGAGAAAGAGGGCGGGGCGATTCGTCCCTATCTGATTCAGATCTGCGAACGACTGCGCAAGGTGCTGGGGCCCCGGGAGCGGGTGGCCATCCTGCCGCCCGGGCGTCTGAGCGTCATGATTCAATCCGACGAAGTCGACGCGGTGCTGGAAGTCGTCAAGGCCATCAGCGCCGACGCCGAACTCACGCCGGAATGGAAAGTCATGCGCTACCCCGAGTCCGGGCGTAATCTGCTGAACTATTTACGGTAAACCGCGGAGACGCAGAGAACGCGAAGGGGGTTTGCGGACTCGAGTAGAACGTCCCCCTCGACCCTTCGACCTTTTAACCCTTCGACCCTTTTACCCCATCCCCTCCGCGGTTAAGACTTCTAAGGCAACCGCACCGTCATACCCGAGTTCGGGCCCGCCGGCAGTCCCAGGGCCGTATCCAGTCCGACATTGATGCGAATATCATCGAACAACAAACGCGCGTCCATGGAGACGCCTTCGCGTTCGTCGGAACCGGGACGCGGTTGATTGGCTTGTTTACCGCGATACAAAAACACCCAGGGAATATCATCGGCGATGGCCCGCAGGCACAGCCCCCGGATGTAGTAGCGATTGAATTCGCCTTCGGCGAGAGTCTGCGCGGCGTTTTTGGGCACGCGCGCGGTGATTTCCCCCGCGGGAGTCATGCGTTTCATCTTTACGCGAATACGCTCATGGTCACGCAGGCGATCGGCCAGCCAGCCCGCGTCGTGACGGGTAATGGCGGTACGCAGCAATTGTTCGAAATCCTTGCGACCGGCGGCCGTCAGGCGAGGGCTATAGTAGACCTGGTCCTGTTCCAGATCATAGTCCAGTTCCGACAGCATGAGACGCCTGGTACGGTCGTCCAGGTTTTCGAAGTGAAAGGTCCTGTAATTGGGACGAGCAACGGTAGTATTCATTTTTACCTCCCACGCGGCGATTCCGCGCTTTCTTGAGGCACATACTATACCACCCCTGTGACATTGGGGGGCGTGCTGGAGAGTGTTTTCAAGAGTCCGTTCGATTCCAGGCGCGCCCGAACTCGATCAGGCCCTTCATAACATGCAGGAACAAATCCACGGAGGCCCGAGAATCCAGACCGCTGGAGTTAAGTTCGCCCAGGGATTTCTGGAACTCGGGATGTCCCAGCAGGCGATTCATGAAGCTCATGTCCCGCGCGAAGTAGGGCTCCAGAAAGTACTGGATGTCCACTTCCAGAATATTGGCCAGAATGAAGAGTCGGCGAAGGGAGATGGTGGTTTCGCCTTTTTCATAGCGCGAAAAGATGCTTACATTGCCGGGTGAGCTGGTTGCGCTTTCGCGCGAATTCATCAGATCCAGAAGTTCGTTCTGCGTAAGGCCTCTGCGAATTCGCAACTCCTTGAGGCGAGCTCCGATTCGTTTATTGA